>JAYVSP010000371.1:0-4047 GCA_043775215.1 Planctomyces sp.
TCGCGGGAAAACCCACGTTCTGGCGAACGTGGCTACCCAGAGATCTCTGCGGGTCCACTTAGCGTAAACGCGACAGCAGCCGGCAAACTCTCGCCATGACGACCGCTCTGCGAATTCACGGTTTGGACTGCGCTGACGAGGCCGCGGAACTTCGTGCGGTCTTGCAATCGCGTTCGGGGGTGAACCAGTTGTCGTTCGATCTGCTGCGCGGAGTGATGTTCGTTGAGCATGATGAGTCACGGATCTCGCGAGCGGAACTGATCGACGCCGTGGCTCGGATCGGGATGCGTGCGGAAACGTGGCAAGCGGACCACACAAGAGTTGCCGATGCCGGTGAGGCTCAGCGGCACTCGCGTATGTGCCTCACGGTTCTGAGCGGTTCGTTGTTGGCCACCGCGTTCGTGACTCATGGGACATTGGCTGGATGGTTGGCTGCATTCGGAGCGGACTCATCGCTGCCGCCCAATATCGTCATCGCATTGAATCTGGTAGCAACCGTTCTGGCCGTCAGTCTGGTGGTGCCGAAGGCGTGGTTGTCGCTACGTCGGGGGCGGCTGGATATGAACGTGCTGATGCTGGCGGCGATTGCCGGCGCGATCGGCCTTGATGAATTCTCTGAAGCGGCAACGGTGGCGTTTCTGTTTGCATTGTCGCTGGTTCTGGAAGGCTGGAGCATCAGCCGCGCACGGCGAGCCGTCGAGGCGATGATGCAGTTGGCACCGGAAACTGCCTGCGTTCTGCGAGCAGACGGTATGGAGGTGACTGTTCCTGCCAGCACGGTCATTGCCGGCAGCACGTTGGTGGTGCGACCCGGTGAAAAATTTCCGCTCGATGGTCGAGTGACGCGTGGCGAAACCACCGTCAATCAAGCTCCAATTACCGGCGAATCCCTGCCCGTCGTGAAGCGACCGGGCGATGACGTCTTCGCCGGTACGATTAACCAAGACGGTGCGATTGAAGCTGTCACGACGAAGCCAGCCGACGATTCCACGCTCGCCCGCATCGTCCGATTGGTCGACGATGCCCAGCGAAAACGTTCGCCCACCGAGCAATGGGTCGAGACCTTCGCTCGGTACTACACGCCGGCGGTGATGGGCTTGGCGGTGGCGATCATGGTGTTGCCGCCATTACTGACCGGAGGAGACTGGGGCGATTGGTTCTATCAAGGCTTAGTGCTGCTGGTGATCGCCTGCCCGTGCGCGTTGGTGATCTCAACGCCGGTCAGCATGGTTGCGGCATTGGCCTCAGCGGCTCATCAGGGCGTGCTGATCAAAGGAGCCAGCTACTTGGAACTGGCTTCGGGTTTGAAGGCCATCGCGTTCGACAAGACCGGCACGCTGACCGAAGGCCTTCCTGAAGTCACTGAGGTCGTCGCTCTGAGCGGCCACGATGAGCGGGAAGTGCTCGAAATTGCCGCCGCGATCGAGTTGCGTTCGCAGCATCCGCTCGCCAGCGCCATCGTGCGCTATGCCGAATCTCACGGCGTGAGACCGCCACCGGCTGAAGACTTTCAAGCGCTTCCCGGCCGGGGAGCGACCGCAATGTTGTCGGGACAGCGCTTCTGGATCGGCTCGCATCGCGCGTTCGAACCGCGGGGCCAAGAGACTCCGAAACTTCACGAGCACCTGGAACAACTCGGCTCGCGCGGACACAGCGTTGTCATTATCGCCAATGACGAACACGTCTGCGGCTTGATCGCTTTCGGCGATACAGTCCGAGCCAACGCGAAAGCGTCTCTAACCGCGCTGCGTCGCGCGGGAATTCGCCACCTCGTGATGCTGACCGGCGACAACTCTGCAACAGCTCGTGCCGTTGGCCAAGCGGTTGGCGTGGATGACATCCGCTCCGAGCTACTGCCGGAAGCGAAAGTCGCCGCCATCGAAGAACTGTTGGCCGAGCATAGCCAAGTCGGCATGATCGGCGACGGAGTCAACGACGCTCCGGCCATGGTCCGCGCGAGTCTCGGCATTGCTATGGGGGCCGTTGGAACCGGTACGGCCCTCGAAACCGCCGATGTCGTCCTGATGAGTGATGACCTCTCCCGCGTCGCGTGGTTGATCGGTCACTCGGCCCGCACATTGCGAGTCATTCACCAAAATATCGTCGCGTCGCTGGGAGTCAAAGCGGCGTTCGTGGTGCTGACGATTCTCGGCCACGCCACCCTCTGGACCGCCATCGCCGCCGACATGGGGGTGTCGCTCTCCGTGGTCTTCAATGCACTGCGGTTGTTGCGCGAGTCGAACCCATCACGTCCAAATTGATATTGGCCGACATATTCAGTCCTTCATCACACTGGAAGTCCCCTCTCCCTAATCCTCTCCCCGGAATACCGGGGCGAGGGGACCGGAGGATGAGTGGCCTTCGGCACGGCATCGGGATTCAGTAATACACCAAGCTCAGTCGCCGAGAACTTCGGATTCTGATATCACTCCGTCATGACTGCTCCGGAACACAACGGCAAACTTTACATTGAGACTGTCGGCTGTCAGATGAATATGCTCGACAGCGAACTGGTCGTCGCTGCGCTGCGTCAGCAAGGCTTCTCGCTGACGAACGACGTCAAAGAGGCCGACACGATTCTGTTCAATACGTGCAGCGTGCGCGATCACGCCGAACACAAGATCTACAGCCAGCTTGGCCGGCTGAAGTTCAGCAAACGGGCTCGACCGAATCAGGTTATCGGTGTCATGGGCTGCATGGCTCAGAAGGACCAAGAACTGATCTTCAACCGCGCGCCGCATGTTGATTTAGTGGTCGGCACCGGGCAGCTTAAAGAGATTCCGCGGCTCATCGACGAAGCCCGCACCGACCGAGGCCGCCGCATGGCTGTGAGCCTTGATCGCAAGGAAGGTTCGCGAGCCGAAGTGGCGGACAGTTTTGAAAGCTACGATCCCGCCCGCGATCCGACGATGCGACCGTCGCCCTATCAAGCGTTCGTCCGGATCATGATCGGCTGCGATAAGTTCTGCACGTATTGTGTTGTGCCGATGACTCGCGGCCCCGAACAAAGCCGCCCGCCGCGCGAGATCGCTCATGAAGTGAAACTTCTCGCCCAGCAAGGGGTCAAAGAAGTGACGCTGCTCGGCCAAACGGTCAACAGCTACAAGTACACACAGGACGGCAAGCTGGTCCGGATGTCTGACCTGTTGGAGTTGATCCACGATACGCCCGGTATTGACCGGATCAAATTCGTCACGAATTACCCGCGCGACATGTCGGATGACTTGCTTCAAGCCGTGCGTGACCTGCCGAAGGTCGCTCAATATCTGCACGTACCGGCTCAGTCGGGTTGCGACGAAATGCTGAAGCGGATGAAGCGCGGTTACACCGTCGGCGAATACCGCGAGATGCATGCGCGCATCCGCGAGACGCTTCCCGGATGTGCCGTTTCCAGCGACTTCATCGTCGGTTTCTGCGGTGAGACCGAAGAGTCCTACCACAAGAGTCTCGATCTGATCCGTGAATGCCGCTTCAAGAACTCGTTCATCTTTAAATACAGCCCGCGGCCCGGTACGAAGGCCAACGATCTATGGGAAGATGACATCCCAGAAGAGATCAAACGTCATCGCAACAACGAGATGCTCGATCTGCAAAATCGTATCAGCGAGGAAGACAATGCCGAACTAATTGGCTCGACGGTTCAAGTCCTCGTCGAAGGGATCAGCAAAGCCACCCGCAAGGCACAAGCGTCCGAAGCAAGCGACGATTCCTTCCTTCCGACTGAGGCTCTATCGGAATTGCCTCCGGTGGAAAGCGGCCCAGTCCAATTGGTCGGCCGCACGCGCTGTGACCGGATCGTCGTCTTCCACGGAAACCCTCGTTTGGCGGGCCGACTTGCGGATGTCGCTGTCAGCGATTGCACAGCCACAACGTTGATGGGCACGATCGTCACCCACGAACAACAGCACAGCACAGCTTCGCTGCCGGTCGTGATGTGACTTTGTACTCAATGACCGTGCGTGATTCGTGTCGATTGTCAATGTTTGATTCACCATCAGCCGGAACGCGTTAGCGTCCGGTTTTCGCCGATCCGAACCGGATGCTAAC
>JAYVSP010000372.1:0-6205 GCA_043775215.1 Planctomyces sp.
TGTCCTGATCCGTGTTCAATCCGTGTTTCATCTGTGGCAAAAATATTTCCCGAAGTGACCTCCCTGGATTACCGAATGAGCCAAATTCAAATGCGATCCCCTCGAAACCAGTTTCTACTCATGATTCTGTGGCTTTTTCTGGGCGTTCACTCACTGACGATCCAGTCCGCGGAACCGAACATCGCCGGCGTTTTGCAGCCCTTCGTGGACAACCACTCGCTGGCGGGGGCGGTCACCGTGGTGGCCTCGAAGGATAAAGTGCTCAGCTTGGAAGCGGTTGGCTTTGCGGACATCGCGGCCAACAAGCCGATGCACACCGATTGTCTGTTCTGGATTGCCTCAATGAGCAAGCCGATCACCGGCACCGCGCTGATGATCCTCGTCGATGAAGGCAAGGTGAATGTTGATGATCCAGTCGAAAAGTATCTGCCCGAATTCAAGGGGCTGATGGTCATCGCCGAGCAAGATGAAAACCACATGCTGCTCAAGAAGCCGTCGCAGCCGATGACTGTCAAGCATGTGCTCAGTCATACCAGCGGGATGCGGTTCAGTTCGCCGCTGGAGAAACCAACGCTCGACATGTTGACGCTGCGCGACGCGGTCCGTAGTCATGCGCTGCAGCCGCTGCAATGGGAACCGGGCAGCAAGTACCAATACAGCAACGCGGGCATCAACACTGCGGCTCGCATCATCGAAGTCGTCAGCGGCCTGTCCTACGAAGACTTCATGCAGCAGCGCTTGTTTGGCCCGCTGGGAATGTCGGACACGACATTCTGGCCGAATGCCGAGCAGGTTTCGCGGCTCGCGAAGCCGTACAAGCCGAACGCGGACAAGACCGGTTTGGAAGAGACGACGATCAGTCAGCTCACGTATCCGCTGCCCGACCGCAAACGCCAGCCGATGCCCGCCGGCGGCCTGTTTTCGACCGGGAAGGACGTCGCTCGGTTCTGCCAAATGGTACTCAACGACGGCGAACTCGACGGCAAACGCTATGTCACCGAGACCTCAGTGAAGCTAATGACGAGCAAACAAACTGGCGACGCCCTCAAAGACGGATACGGCCTCGGCTGGTCCACCGGCGGCGGGACGTTCGGACATGGCGGGGCACTTGCCACGAACATGTCGATCGATCCGTCGCGCGGTCTGATCACCGTCTGGATGGTGCAGCACGCGGGTTTTCCCGGCGATGGAGGCCAAAGCCACGGTGCTTTTAAGAAGGCGGCCGAAGCGCTGGCCAAGATGCCGTGAACCATTTTGTTCGCGGCTCGACAATCGCGCTACTAATGTTGATTTTCCCGTTGGATTGCGGCTCCGCAGCGCTGTCAATTCGTGGCTGGTTGACCGCGAGTCTCTCCAAACCACAAATTTCACGGCTCAAATCTCAAAACGCAAATCCGGCGCGCTTGCGAGCCGTTGGCCATGACGTCACGATGTCGACCCCAACGGAGTGGAGTGGATGTCGGGGTCGATGAAACAACTACTGATCGAAGACCAGCCCGCGTTCGACGAGCTGTGTGAGCATATTCGTGCGGCTGGCATTGTCGCGTTCGACACCGAATTCGTGTCGGAGCACACCTACTTGCCGGAACTCTGCCTGCTGCAACTTGCCACGCCTGAGCGATCTGTGGCGGTTGACCCGTATCTCGTACACGACCTCACGGGTTGGTGGGAGATCATGGCCGACGACAAAACGACGGTCATCGTCCATGCCGGCCGCGAAGAAATTCGCTTTTGCTTGAATCTCGGTGAGCGTCGGCCACAGCGATTGGTCGACACACAATTGGCCGAGGGACTGCGCAGCACAACCTACCCGGTCGGGTATGAATCGCTGGTTTCACGCATCCTGGGAACGAAATTGGGCCAGCATCAGACGCGAACCGATTGGCGCCGCCGCCCGCTCTCGCCAGAACAATTGGAGTATGCCGTTGATGATGTGCGGCACTTGATCGATGTCTGGAAGAAACAGACCGCGTCATTGAAGCGACTCAAACGCCTCGAATGGGCTGAGGTGGAGTACACGCGATTGATCGATGAGATAGAAACAGAACGCACGGACGAAAGTTGGCGGCGGCTGGGCGGCTTGCAGAAGATGAAGCCGCGGCAACTGGCTGTCGCGCGCGAACTGTTTCAATGGCGTGAACTCGAAGCCACGACCAAGAATCAACCGATGCGCCGCATTCTCCGCGACGATTTGATCGTAGACCTCGCCTTGCGACAGCCGAAAACTGCCGACGCGGTTTTGGCCACACGCGACATGAATCGCCCCGGCTACAAGAAGCACGCGACGGAATTGGCCGCCTGCATCGCGCGCGGTATGGCCCTGCCCGATTCGCAACTGCCGAAGATACCGTCGATTCCCGAATCGAGTTCCGAAGACCACATTCTCAGCAAGCTGCTGCAAATCGTCCTGGCCAACCGTTGTTCGGAAATGAAAGTCGCCTTGAGCCTGGTCGGCACAACCGCCGATCTGAAGAACCTTGTTCGTTGGCACACAAAGAAGAATTCCAAACAGCCTCCGCCTCGCTTGGCTCAAGGTTGGCGTGCGGAAGTCTGCGGAGACCTCTTGGCTGACGTCCTGGACGGCAAAGTCCGCTTCCGAGTCGGCGACCGTGACAGCGAACACCCGCTCGTGTTCGAGACAATCGAACTGCCGCCCGAGCAGTAACGCCGCGATAACGCATCAAGGGTCAGTGGTTCAAATTTCCTGGCTTACACCTGGAATTCGGTAGTGTCAGGAAATAGGAAGTCCTGATCTCGGCCAGCAAGCGTCCGCTACGTCAACTCCAACGGATACATCGGCCGACGGCGCTGATACGGCAGGGAGGCGAAGTCGTGCGAGTGAATTGCGGACGCATTGATGTTGAAGATTTGGCCGCCGAGTTGTTCAAAGCCCGAACGAAAATGGACGGCCGACTTCACCGAGATGTATTTCATCGTCGAGCAGTCAATCCCCAGCGACCGAGCGAACGCTTGGTCCAGCGGTTGCATTCGGACGCTCACCACGACGATGTTGATTCCACGAAAACGCAGCCACGCCGACGGGCCGAGATCGCCGTTCGTTCCTGCGTACATCGGTCCGTCGTAACGGAATCGTCCGTCGGAAAGAGCGACCACCTCGACGTCCAGCGGCACCGGCGGACCTTGAATCGGATCGGATTTTCCGCCGAGTTCCACAGTCATCCGCGCACCGACCCCAGCAGAGTGCGCTTGCGTGGCGACGTCGCCGTCAACCAGGTAAAGCACGAGCGCATCGGCGAGGTCTTGTTCGACGAACGTCCGCAACACTTCAGTCGAATCGCCGGGAGCACCGCCGCCAGTATTGTCGGCCATGTCGGCCAACATGATCGGAAATCGACCGTCCTGTTGGCCGGCGGTGATCGCCTCGCGAACCGTAAATGGCGGCTTATGCCAACGATCACGACGTGACCAAATCCAGTCGCCGATTTCGTCGGTCGTGGCTTGGGCGAGCTTGCGGTCTCCGTCGGTGACGACGATGACCGACGCTCCCATATTCGGCACATCGGCCCACGGGAAGCCGGTCGATAGCGTTGCCGACAAAATGCCAGGACGGAGTTCAACCTCGTGGATGAATCGAAACAGTTCATCAATCGGCGGATGAGCCGTCACTTGGCAGGCGGCACTCCAAAACAGCGGCAGTTGCCGGATGGCGCTGATAGGTCGCACTTCGCCTCCAACCGTGCGCACGATCAGATCCGCCGCCTCGCGCCCACGCTCGGCCATGTCGATGTGCGGGTATGTGTCATAGCCAATGACCGCATCCGAAGCGGCGACCCGTAGTGGAGTCTGATTCGCGTGCAAGTCAGTCGTCACAACGATCGGACAGCTCGGTCCCACAATCTGTCGAACGGAGGCAATGAAGTCGCCGTCGCCGTCGTCAATCCCTTCGACTACCATCGCTCCATGCAAGTCCAGCAAGATGCCGTCAATGCCGCGTGTTCGTTCACGTCGCAAGCCGTCGCGGAACTCGTTCTTCAAAGTGTCATAGGCGGCTCGTTCGATCAGGCCGCTCGGAAATGCGAACGCCCACAACAGCGGAACCAATTCAAAACCGTGCTTGTCCGCACCGTCGATGAAGCCGCCGCAACAGAAGTTTGCTCCGCGATACTTCTCGACCAATTCCGCTCCGCGAGCGAAACCGATACCGGTTTCAAAGTCCCGCACCGTGGTACGCCCCGCGGCAAACGTGCTGGTCTCGTGAAGAACACCGCCGGTGGCAATCCGCATGGTCTGTCCCTTCGAGCTTGAACCACAGAGGGCGATTAACGATTGTTGATTAACGATTGATGATTTTTGAAGGACGAAGCCTTCCTGAATGCTGCGTACTTCAACAATCAAAAACCGTTAATCATCAATCGTTAATCAAATCATCCATCGCGATTCCCGTCACCCGCCGCCGGACAGGTGCTTAGCCAATTCGCCGACGACTGCTTTCGCGTCTCCGAACAGCATGAAGGTCTGATCGCGAAAGTACAGCTCGTTGTCGATCCCCGCGAAGCCTGGATTCTTGCTGCGCTTGATGGCGAAGACTGTTTTGGCCTTATCGGCGTCGATGATTGGCATGCCGTAGATCGGCGTCGACTTGTCTGTTCTAGCTGCCGGGTTCACGACGTCATTGGCTCCGATTACCAGCGCGACATCACATTGCGGCATGTCGGCGTTGATCTCGTCCATTTCCACGAGGTCGCTGTACGGGATTTCGGCCTCGGCCAGCAACACGTTCATGTGGCCCGGCATGCGGCCCGCCACCGGATGAATCGCGAACTTGACCGTGATCCCCAGTTTGGTGAGTTGATCGTACAACTCGCGAACGCGATGCTGAGCCTGCGCGACTGCCAGACCATATCCGGGAATGATGACGACGAGATTGGCCTGCTCCAAAACTTGAGCCGCGCCCTCGATCGTCTCCGCTTTGTAGTGCCGCTGCTGAGCGTCAGCCGCGGCAACCTGCACTTGCCCGAACGCGCCGAAGAGCACGTTGGTGAATGAGCGATTCATCGCTCGGCACATGATGATCGACAGAATCAAGCCGCTGGACCCATCCAGCGCGCCGGCCGTGATCAGCAGTTTGTTGTCCAACACGAATCCCATCGCAACGGCAGACAGTCCCGCATACGCGTTGAGTATCGAGATCACAGTCGGCATGTCGGCACCACCGATTGGAATAATCAGCAGCACGCCAAACGCCAGCGACAGAATGATGACCAACGGAAACATGATGCCTGATCCCGTTCCGGTCGGGTTCACAACGAGCAGCACGCCCAGCAGCACAGCGAGCCCCAGCAGTCCGATGTTGCTGACGTTCTGAAACGGGTACGTGACTGGCCGCTGCGGAATCCACTTGATCTCTTGCAGTTTGCCGGCTGCCAGCAGACTGCCGGTGAAGGTCAAGAATCCGAGCAACACCTCCGCCACCAGAGCCGCCATGCGGAAGGAAGTCAGTTGTTCGGGGCCTTCGCCGACCCACAAATAGTACTTGGCCGTTCCGACCAATCCGGCGGCTAGACCACCGAAGGCATGCGAGATCGCCGTCCGCTGCGGCACGGCGGTCAGTGGCACTCGCGAGAGCGGAATGCCCACGGCAAAACCCGCGATAATCGCCAGACCAATCCAAATGTGGTGTTTGATTTCCGGCTGCATCCAGGTCGCCAGGACAGCGAGGATCATCGCCGCCACGCCCGCAAAGACTCCTCGGCGAGCTGTTTTGGGGTCGTTCATCCCGTGCAACGAAAACACGAACAGCACGGTCGCCGCCAAGTAGGCCAATTGGCCGAGATGATGCGTCATGGCTTCGCGTCCTTGCCCGGCTGTTTGAACATTTTCAGCATGCGATCGGTGATCATGAACCCGCTGACAATGTTCGTCATTGAGGCGAATAGGGCGATGAAGCCCAGAATGCGAATCCCGATCGGATATTCTCCGCCGGCATGGTCTCCGCCGGTGACGATAATCGCACCGACCACCGCAATGGCCGAGATTGCATTGGTGAGCGACATCAGCGGCGTGTGCAGCAAGCGGGAGACTTTGACGATCACGCCCAGTCCGAGGAGCGATGACAGACCGAGCACAAACAGCAGCGACCAATAGTCGACCACCGGCGCAGCGTGGTGGTTTGCCGGAACGGCATTCTCAGAATCCGCCGCGAAGCCAAGGGTTGCACCCAGCAACAGCAGACTCAAACCGAAAG
>JAYVSP010000373.1:0-8208 GCA_043775215.1 Planctomyces sp.
GTCGTAGCCGAAGTCGCCAGACTTCGGATCTGAACTCTGGCGAGTTCAGCGACATCGGACAGTTATTTCTGCGCCGGTCCAAAGCTTAGAGTTCAATCATTTGTTCATCGCTTTTCACGCCGGTTTCTCGCACCGAAATCGACTTCACGACATCGGTGGCTAGCGCCATTCCGCTCAATGTGCCTTTCATTGGGCTTGCTCTCGGTCTCAATGTGTCGGCAGTCCGGTTGGCAAAGTACTGTGCCACCTTTGGCGAGCGGCGATGAGCGCGGCGAGCAGCAGCAGGCCAAAGCCGATGACGCTGGGGGCGAGGAATGTCCACCAGATGATTCCTAGCGAGGCCCACGCCAAGTAGGGATGCGTCGCCAGCCATTCGCCGGTTTGCCAGCGCAGCCAGACTCGCAGCAGCGGGATGGTGGCGGTGATGGCCAAGACGGCGATGATCCACGTCAGCCAGCGGCGGTCGACGACGATGACCGACAGGCTGGCGGTGTGGTCGGCATCGGCGATTGCAATCCAGGAGTTTGGGACTTGTCGCCAAGCGTCACTTGTCCACATCATTGGCGTCGTGGTTTTCGCGGCTGTGGACGAAGCCGCTCTCGGCGAGAGCGGGCTACTCTCAGACGGAGTCGGTTGCTGACGCGACTTGAACGCTTCGAAGTCGGCGTTGACCGCTTGCAGCCGCTCGCGAGCGGAATTGCCCAAGCCGACTTCGGTCGGGAGTTGGTCGATCATCAGGCGTGCTTCCATGACATCGTTTTGCACCACATCCCACAGGCGTCGCAGAGCCCCTTGAGCGGCCGCTGGATGAACTTGCAAGCCGCGAAGAATGTTGGCCGCTCGCGAGAGCCGACCGTCCCAATCTTGGACGCGTCGCGCACCGCGAGTTGACGAAAGATCGCTGTGTCCGGCGGAGATCAAGGTCAGATCGTGCCGGGGGGGCGCGAGCTTCGGGTCGGCGCACGTCGGCAACTGAGCATCTCGGCGAGCCACAATGCGATCGCGCTGTGCGGCGTCGATCTGCCAAAAGACGGAAATCCAAACGAGCGGCTCGTTCGGCAAGTCTGTGATGGAATAGTCGCCAGTGGAATCTGCCGGAATGTCACGCAGTTTGTCGTTGACGAATAGAGCCAACCAACGGACATCCGCCGATCGGCGGAACGACAATTCCCGCAGGCCGTTGGGTTGTAGCAGCAGCCAAGTTCGGCCCTGCGAGATCGCTCCGTCGGCCACCCAAACGACAGTGTCCATCCAGACCGTCTTGGGTAATGGCGTCGAGGCGGGAATTTCCGGCTTGAGCAAGTCCAGCGCGACAACGTTGGAGTTGAGTGACAACCAGTCTTTCGTCGTGTTCGGCAGCAGGCGCCGCACCGATTCTGGCAGAGTGGAGGAATCCGTCAGCGGATGAGTCACGTTCTGCGGCGACAGCCAGGAACTCAGTTCACCGGCCACGAGCCAATGTTGGCTGCGTTCCCCCATGTCCAATGCTGTTGGGGCGGTGACATGTACTTGTCGCACCTCGCTGATTTTCGGCTGAACTTCAAAGATCAGTTCGCGCGGAGCGGTGTTGTCGGCGACCGATTGTATGGTCAGCTCGAACCCGTCAGGCAGTTGGCGGCGTGCCAACTCCTTCAGCGACGGAGCGAGTCGCAGAGTTCCGGTTGTCTGCCACGTTGTCGGCCAAAATACGCGAGCCGTGATTTGACCGCTGTCGAGCAACCGTTCGGTGTGCCGCCAGACCCAAGCGTCATTCGCAACAGGAGCGATTACTGTCCATGCCTCAGCCGAGCCGGCGGGGACATGCGGTGTGAGCCGCACGTTGAGAGACGCTCGATTCGCCTCCGCACGGAATTTCCCCAAGAACAATTCCGACCGATCGGGCATCGGACCGCCGACCTCAACCGGTGCCAGCGGTTGATCGAGGTCATCGTAGACGTGGACTTCCCAATCGGGATCATGAGTCACGCGCACGCTGAAGTCACTGAGTTCGGCATCGGCGAACCAGCGAGTCGGCAGCATCAATCGTCCGTCGGCGGGAACCGATTCGCGGCCTTGCAGCACGACGTTTTGAATGCCGGAAGTGGCCCCGCGCAAGAAGACGGTCAGGCGTTGATCGGTTGTGCTCCAACTCACGAGCCGCTCGGCCTCATCTTCGGTGACCTTGACTTCATCGACACGGAAGTGCGGTGCCAGCGTGATGTCGTGCTGAAACACCGGCGCTCCGGTTGTCGTCACTTCGGCATGCAATTCCCACTCAAACGCTTTGCGGCCGAGTTTTAGCAACAGCTCCTGACGCACCTTGCGTTGCGAGACCGACGGCGTCATGTGAAATGTCAGTTCGGTCGGAACGGACAATTGCATGGCCAATTGCGGTTGTCTCAGCAATGGCGCATTGCCCCACGCTTTGACGAATGCGGCTTCGGTCAACGGAGTCGTTTGCTCCGGAGTCACTTGTTGAGCCGTCACTTTGAAACCGGGCAGCCCCGTCACTCCCAGTGCGAACAGTCCTAGCTTGATACGCGGTGTGTTGAGACTTTGAGGTTGCAAGCTGGAAGTTTGCACTACGACTGGAGTCGGGACCGAATCCCAACCGACCCAGTGCGGCTGCTCGGGGACTCCCAGTGGCGGCTGCAAGCCCACGATATCGACGGTGAACTCGCCTGTTTGTGGCTTGGAGAATTCCAGCAACAACTTTTGCCGACCGTCGCCCAGCCGTTCAACCGACCATTGCAAGAGTTCGTCGGCCTGCACTTCACCTTCGCGAATGAGTACTCCGTGCGGCAGCAGCCATGCGACGTCACTCAACTCACCGGAGGAAACTATGTACCGCGCGCGATATCGCTGACGCAGCGCCGTCGGACTGAATTCGGCCAGGCACGCGATATCGACCTTTGCTTCGGCAGTGTGTCGTGAACGGCTCGCTCCCGGACGGATCACGTCGAGTGACAGTTCGCTGATCTTGCCGAGCCACGCCGACCACGTTCCCGCCGCAGCCTCACCGTGTGACTCGCCGCGCTGAGAAGAGACGTGGATCTCGCCCGTTAGCCGCGATTTCACGATCACTGTGCTTTGCAGAATCGGCGGCAGTCCCAGCTTCACTCGCGGCAATGTGTCGTCTTGCGGCATCGGAGGCATGAGCGTGAACGTCACTCGCTGCGACACGACCTTGGATCGTCCGTCGTCCGATTGTGGCGGCTCGAGCGCCGGCAACTCCACCAGCAACGCATCTCGCGTTTCGCTGTCCCGAACCGGTTGTGGCTGACCGTCCAACAAGCAGGAATTTGATCCGCTCAGCGGCACACCGACAAACGGAAATCGCAGTGTCGCCACCTGCTGAGGCCGCAGCCGATGCACCAAGAACTCCGCTTGCACTGTGGCATATTGATCGTCCAAGTCCACCGCGTACCGAGCCGCCGCGATCAATGCCACCGGCCCGATTTGCCGCGAGCGTTGTTCTCGCCAGCGTTCCAACATTCTTTCGGGAACAAAGACCAGTGGCGGTTCGCCCGCCGGCCGAACGATGTCCGCGTGGACGCGTGCTGGATCCTCGATCGGAACCAGGACGTCGATCGTCTTGTCGAATGTCTTTACCGCGGCCGCGGCCTCAGCAGTCTTTGGGAACTCGGCGGACTTTGTGCCGAAGGTTGTCTTCGGTTCATCCGCCGCGATCGTGCCCCACGTCAACAGTAGCGACAGCAACAAAGCGCTGGCGGCTTGCGGTATCGCGACGGTGACATCGAATGCGCCGCGTGCCGCCGCGTGCCGATGCTCGGCATAGCTCATCAGCAATCGACGCGGAATTAGCACGGCGATCAATGTGCCGATCAAACAGCCCCCCAGCACTTCGGCATTCACCGGTGCTGATAGAACGACTCCCACGACACACGTGCCCAGCCACATCGCTGCGACGTGGACTCGCTGTCGCGCTTGTTTCCAACGGAGCACACAGCCGGCAGAAATACTGAAGAGCATCCCGATCCAAGCCAGGATGCGGACCTGACTGGCATTCCAGGTCAGGCACGTGACTTCGGTCGGCAGCGCGGGAGCGACCGCTTCACGCACACGCCAGCCCAGTGGCGCGAACGATGTGGATACAGAGCTGGCCGCACTGTCGTGACGAACTTTGGAAACCCACAGGTTCGTCCAGGATCGAACTAAGGCAGGATTGAACCACGCTGACGAATCGTCTCGTCCCAACGGACCGAACAAGCGGCGCATCCAGGGAGTCGGATCGAGTGGTTGGAGCAGCCGCAATCCCGCCGGTTCTTCGGCCAATCGGGCATCGGGTGGCAAAGCGAACAACCACCGAAAGCCGAGCACCGGCGCATCGACGAAGATCGTCGATTGGGAATCCGTCCCGACTGGCTCCGAGTCAGGATGGTCGAGACTGAGTCCCCCCCTTCGCACTCGCATCCCGACGCGCGGCACCGGAAGCGTCTGCCGATTCCGCAGAAACCCGCGATCGGACGGCACCTGATATTGAATCTCTAGCGACAGCAAGCCTCCTTGAGGAATGGACGGTAGCTGAAAACGACTCGCTTCACGCTGCGGTTCGGCGCGGACTCCGTTCATTTTCACCGACACCAACTCAGCCGGTTCCGGCAAGTCAAACTCCAGCCGGCCCACCTGAGTCGATTGCGCGGCGACCAGCGACAGCCAATGTCTGTCGTTTCCGTCTCCTCCGGGAAAAATCAGCGATCGCAATTCGGCCGATGTCCAAACTAGCTGCGTCTCGTGGCTGAGGCGTCCCGCCTCAGTTCCATCACTGGCACTGGGTTGAGGATTGAGGATTGAGGGTTGAGGGCTAAGGGATGAGGTTTGACCTTCAATCCTCGACCCGTCGCCTTCAACCAATCCCGCAACGACGAACGCGGCAATCGGCTTCAACGGTGTGTTGACCTGTGTTGTGCGGCTGAGCAACGTCAACTCGTTCCAAGTCGGCGAGTCGCTCTTCCACAGTTCAAACGTCGGCCACGGATCGTTGATGCGTTTCATCGCCGCCAGAGCGGGCAAGCCTTCATCCGCCGAATCCCACTTCCATCCCACCGGCACATTCACCGCCAGCAATTGATCGGCGTGACGGCAATCCAGTGGCGTCGGCAACTCGAACGCATCGCGTTCGTCATTCAATAATCGAGGCCGGCGAGCTTCGACCATCACACGTTGTGTCGATCGGCCATCCAGCGGCGATGCGAATTCGCAAACCAACGTTCGTTCGCCCGACGGTTCCGCGTGAACATCCCAATGCCGAACTTCCGCAGGAGCCGTTTCGGGGACGGAATGTACATCCACAATCTCCCACCCAGTGGGAATTCGGCACCCTGTGGCAAAGAGGATTCCCGATGTCGATTGCCAATGCCATTCGCTCGTCAATCGCCATTCGCTTTCGTGAGCGACCAGCCGATGTAAACCATGAGAGGTCAAACGCGGTTCGGGATAGGAAATATCCAGTGCCAGCATCGGCTCCGCCAGATATTGCAGGAACGACAACCGTCGCACCGTCGGCGAATTCGCATCGACCTCGGTCAACCGCAGCCCATTGGTTCGCAACGCGCGCCAGACCAGCGGAGCATCGACCGAAACATTACAACGGCCGCCGGTGAACCAACCGCCCGAAAGCACGATCCTGGGCAGTGTCCACGATGGTTCCCATTTCGCCGCCGCACCGGCCAAGATTTGCAGCGATCGCACCTTGCCGATCTGTGGTTCCGGCAACACGACCTCAACCTGACGCTGCTGGCCCGCAATGCGTGGCAGTTCGCGCCACGGCAGCCGTGCGTCTCCCGCGAATCCGACCGAATACACGGTCAAATCATCCGGCACCGCGAAGGCCAACGTCGTCTTGGGTGTGTGAAACACTTCCGCGTTGATCTCGCATTGCAATTCCACTTCCGCTTCGCGCAGCACGTATGAGGACGTCTGCTCGTAAACGATCACCGGTTCGGTCGGCGCGATCGGCGACGACTCTTGCATCAGCACCTCGCACCGCGACTGACTGCCAAGATTCACTGACCATCGACGCCAGCCTTCTTCACCTGTCGACAATGGTCCGCGCAGTTGCCCGGCAGAACACTTCAGCGAAAATTTCGCTGGCACGCGGAACGTCAATTCCGAGACCGTTGCTGTCGCCAGCCGCAAATCAAATTGCCACGTTCGAGGTAATCGCCGACCTTTTCGAGAAAACTTCCCTTCCAACCGCCGCTCGCCCGATTCCACCAGCAGCACCGTCTCGCCCGAAGGAGCCGTGCCCCACACGGCATCGAGCAACAATGCTTGGTCCCCTCGCCCCGGTACTCCGGGGAGAGGGTCCGGGAGAGGGGCCGTGCCGTTTGTGAGAGGGCGTGCCCAGCGCAATTCCGATAACGGCAAATCAAGCGGTTCCAGTGACATCAACTGCGGCTGTTCGCGGCCGCGTACCTCTGCCGACCAGCGCCCATCGGTCAATACGCCGCGTGCCGCATCGAACGTTGCGGACAACGATTGCCACTCAATGTGGACACCGCGCCGTTCCGGCCGCGCCGGACGAGTTGCCTCACGCAACTCTTCATACTCCGCAAGCGGCACCGGCACCCAGTCTCCTTTTGGCCACAGTTCCAACTGACCTGCCGGAACAAACACATGCCGCACTTTGGGAGGTGTCTCGTCGGCCAACACACAGTTGCAGAACAAGAGCGATACCATGAGTGTGAAACTGGCGATCGCCAAGCTCGCATTATGTCGGTTGGGATTCTGTCCCGACCGGGTCGGGACGGAGTCCCAACCTACATTACGGCATAGGTCGAATTGTGCCCGATGGCTCGGAGGACTGACCTCCCCCGCTCGCCGGTCCAAACCTACATTGCGGTCTAGTGCGTCGTCAGGTCTTGATTCAGGGGTTGTAAGCGGCAAGGCGCTAGCCGCCGGTCGTGCAGTAGTACCGGCGGCTAGCGCCTTGCCGCTCACCCACAAAAACCCACGTTTGTAGAATTGACGACACAATAGGTCGATTCGTGCCCTCATTCACGGACTCCTGACCCGGAGACTGACATCGGTTCGCTGGGGCGGATGCCTTGCGGCACGGCGGACGGGGCTTGTGCATTGATCATTCCGCCGCTGGGAACATTCGATGAACCCGAAGCATAGAAGTCGCTCGGTGACGAGAGCGTCACCATCGGAGTTGTCTGTTCGCGGCGGCCGACGCGGTCGATGACGGCGGCAATCACTGCCATCGCGGCTCCCAAGATCGCTGGTTGCAGCAGGACTCGAACCGGCTCGGCGAACCACAGCGAACTAAAAGCCATCAAGAAGGCGACGATTAAAAATGTCAGGACATGACGAGTCGCCGGAATGCGAATCAACAAGAAGCCCAACAGCAGTGCGAGTCCCGCACCGCAGGCAACTACGGCCGAGCGGCTCATGCTCCAGAACACGAGTGGTTGCGGCGGACCGAAGCAGCTCACCGGATAGGCATTCGCGGATGAATTGTCGGAGGCCAGCGGATCCCACGGTGAGGTCTCATCGCGTGGTGCGGCGTTGTTGAGTTCCCGCTCGATCCGTTCATAGCCGAACGTCGGTTCGCGACTCCACAGGAGCAGCGAACGCTTCCACTGATATTGAGCGGCGAAATCGCGCGGCGATGTGAAGAGATGTTGATCCTGCGGCAAGACTACTTCCCAAATCGTCTGCGCCACCCAGACCGTCGCGGCGAAGTTCGGCACGATCAGCCGATGGCCATCGCTCCAACCAAAACGCGTCGGCATTCGTGAGTAATAATCCACCCACAGGGGCAGCTTCGACTTGGCCGCGTCAGAAGGATTCACGACGCCGCGCATGCTGGGAAGCTTCAATCGGAGTTCCAACTCGCCGGTCGGGTTCGTCCGTTCGATCGGAATCACTCGCTGCTGATTCCACCACACTCGGAAGTCTTGCGGACTGATTTCCGGTGGCAGGAATAATGTCACCTCGCGGACGTCCCGATCGAGTTCAAACAAGGCACGCGAATGCGACTGGCCCTCGCTCATGACTGTTTGAATGATCGCTCGATGCACAGTGAAATCCTGCAAGGCGATGTCGGCCGCCGAGCCGACTTTCACCGCGATGACGTTCTTCGCGCCGGTCACTTTCCACAACGATGTTTTGTCCGATGCCAACTCGGGTTTCCACGCGGTGTCTTCCAAAGTGGCTGTGTGTTTTTCGCCAGTCTTCCATTTAACGCGTGTCACTGTGAAC
>JAYVSP010000374.1:0-4776 GCA_043775215.1 Planctomyces sp.
CGGAGCGATTAACACGGAGCGATTAACACGGAGCGATTAACACGGAGCGATTAACACGGAGCGATTAACACGGAGCGATTAACACGGAGCGGATAACACGGAGCGGATAACAATCCATTAAGCGGCATGGCGCTAGCCGCCGGTTCTTTCAGCGGAATGTACGGCACCTGTTTCGAGCGCCAATCCGCTTCCTAAAAGTCATCTTTCCAGCGAAGGGAATTACCATGACCCAACTGATCCTCATCCGCCACGGCACGACTGAAGCCAACGTCCGCGTTCCGTACATTCTGCAAGGAAGCGGAATCGATCTTTCGTTAAACGACAACGGCCGCCGGCAAGCCGAACAAGTCGCGGCATTTGTGGCGGAATTCCCGGTCCGGCACGTCTATGCCAGTCCGCTGAAACGCGCCCGTGAAACGGCCGGCCTCATTGCCGCACGTCATTCGCTGGCGGTGCGACAGATTCCAGAAATCACCGAGTGCGATGTGGGTCAGTGGGAAGGCAAGGACTGGCACACAATCGCACAGGAACATCCCGAAGCCTGCCGATTGTTCCACGAAAATCCTGCGGTGTACCCCTACCTCGGCGGCGAGTCCTATGCCGATGTCCTGCGCCGTGTATTGCCGGCGTTCGAGCGACTGCTGCAACAGCACGTTGGCGAAACGATCGTCGTGGTCGCGCACAACATCGTGAACCGAGCCTTCGTGGCTCATCTGTTGGGGCTGGAACTGCGTCGCGCCAAGGATCTGCCGCAAGGCAACTGCTGCGTCAACATGATCCGCCACCAATCCGGGAAATCCACACTGGTAACAATGAATGCACTGTTCCACTTGGAAGACACTGCTTCGTGAAGACCGTTTTGAGAAGGTCGCAGATTGAAGATTGGAGCTCAGCTTACGGCCAGCGCGATCGCTCCGCACAGAAAGCAATTCTTTGCCAAGACTGGTCGCTTGGCCGGGACCGGATGCAGCGAGATTCATGCGAGGCGAAATGGTCAGGTGGAAGGCGACTTCCCCACACGACGGCGGTGGTCTAATGTGTGTGGCCAAGGACCACGACATGCCGGCATCGCACGACAGTTTTGACCAATCCGAACCCCCGCACGATGAGGCGTGGTGGGAACGGAATCTCTTCCAGAACGAAAAGCTCATCGACAAGTACATGGATGTGCTCGGTGACAACCCGGACTGGGAAAAGTGGAGTGACCCACGCGACCTCTACAACAAAGTTCATTATGGCATCGAACCGGGCGAGCCGTTGCCTCCTGGGGTTGAAGACGACGATTGGAACGAAAACGAATTGGCATCGTTGGACTTGGAAGACCTCAGCAGCCTGAGCGACGACGGTGAGTTCGGCGAAGAGGCCTGGTCTGCTGAAACCGAGGACGATGAGATCGATCCAGCGCATGACACCGAAGCGGGGGATGTCGATCCGTTCGATGTTGGTCTCGACGACGATGACGAACCACGGGAATTGATCATCGGCGGAGAGAATCTCACGGACGAGGAGTTCGCGGAGTATCGGCAGCTCATTCGGCAAGCGATGGACTTCGGTGTCCGTATGATCAAATTGGACAGTCTGCCCGAGGAATCGGTCGACGCCCAAGTGGCAGCGGGAAAGATCGCTGCAAACTTGGCGGGCGGACACGGATTGGGTTACGACGAAGACACGCTCTGCGGGAACATTGTGAAATGCCGCTGGGCTCTGGCCGAATGCGAATTTGTGCTCGACACGCTGGAATTCTTCGCCAGCCGAACTGGTCGAGCGGAATTCGCTGCACTACTTTCCGATGGTCAGCGGCTGCATGGATTGATCGCCGAACGCATCGCCAAACTCCGCAGAAAAGTGTCGTCGTAGACGGCGGGAGCAATCAATGACTCACTCGCCGCGCCAAGCTGCATCGAAACGTGATCCGCAGCGGCGGAATTGGGTGTGGCTCGGACTTCAAGTGGTGTTGCGGCTTTTCTTCGCCGTCTGGCTGCGATACCGGGCTCGCGGTCACCAACACTTGAGCGTCCCGGGTGGTATGCTGTTGGTCATCAACCACCAGAGTTTCTTGGACCCTTTGTTAGTCGGCCTGCCGTTGGCTCGTCCGGTGAGCTTTCTCGCGCGAGACAATCTTTTCCATGTCCCTCTTGTCGGCTGGGTGCTGCGAAACACCTACGTGCTGCCGATTAATCGAGAAGCCGCCTCAACAGGCGCGTTACGCGAAATGATCGCACGGCTTCGATCTGGCTTTTGGGTTGGAATCTTTCCCGAAGGGACTCGCAGCGTGGACGGAACGTTGGGAGAGCTCAAACCGGGATTCCTTGCTCTGTTGCGGCGTGCCGATGTGCCTATCTGCCCAGTTGGAATCGCTGGAGCCGGGAAAGCACTTGGCCGAGGAGCTTGTTTCTTAAGCCCTGCAAAGGTACGCATCATCTTCGGCGAGCCAATTCTTCCCGAACTCATCCAAGAAGCCTTGAAACTAGGGGACGAAACGCTCTTGCAATTGATTCGTGAGCGATTGCAAGCCTGCGTCGACCAAGCCGAAGCATGGCGCATTTCCAAATCGCCCGATGCATAAGCGATGGGGACATTCCGCGGGATTACGTCTCCGTCGGCACTATCCGCACGAATTGGGTGACCTTAAATCGTGTGATTCTCATCCGCTCGCAGAAAATGCACCGACATGAATGCCATTCGGGTTCCCGAATCCAAGATAATGCGGCCACAGCGATCCCGCTCGTTTGACAAAGAAAATCGTCACCACTACCATCCGCCCCCTTCCAACTGGCCAGCGGCTTTCTCGCAGGCGAATGAGGGAAGTTATCTTGTGGCGGTTTCGGTAGTTAGAACATTCAGGTATCGGTTACCAGTATGAGCCAAGAGCGAATCCGCATCCGCATGGAAGCCTATGATCACTCGGTGCTTGATCAGTCAGCCGCGGAAATCGTCGACACCGCGAAGCGCACGGGCGCTGATGTTCGGGGTCCGATTCCGCTGCCTACTCGGATTGAGCGCTACACGGTTCTTCGGAGTCCTCACATTGACAAGAAGTCACGCGAGACTTTCGAGATCCGAACACACAAACGACTGATCGACATTGTGCAGCCGACCGGAAAAACGATTGATGCCTTAAATCGTCTGTCGCTGCCCGCGGGTGTTGATATCAAGATCAAAGCCTCTTCGCTACATGGCTAGGCTCGACTGAGCTTAGTGGAGCGTGCGGAAATGCGGCGTTTCTTGTCAGATTGAGAGGCGATGATGTTTTTGTTGGGTCGCAAAATTGGGATGACACAGGTCGTCGACGCGAATGGTCGCGCCGTGCCTGTGACGCTCGTTCAGGCGGGCCCGTGCCGAGTTCTGCGGATCAAGAATTCTGAATCGGATGGATATCACGCAATTCAGGTGGGGTTTGAAGAAAAGCCTCGCCGACTTGCATCGCGAGCGGAACGGGGTCAGGTTGCGGAATTGGAGCTTTCTGCTGGTTCGCAAAAGCGGCGCCAAAAAGTGGTCTCGAAGGTTGGCGGTGAACCCGCTGGTGTGACGCGTGAAATTCGTTTTGCTTCCGAGGTTACTGGTTACGAGGTTGGTGGTTCCCTGACTGTGGAGTTGTTCGCGGACAAAAAGTTCGTCGACGTGATCGGTACATCAAAGGGTCGCGGATACGCCGGCCCGATGAAGCGTCACAACTTCTCTGGCTTGGGTGCAGCGCACGGCGTGAAGAAGGTGCATCGCTCGGGTGGATCGGTCGGCCAGAATACTTATCCGGGCCGCGTCTTTAAGGGTCAGAAGATGGCCGGTCACATGGGTGACGTGCGAGTAACTGTCCGGAATTTGAAGCTGGTTGGCGTAGATGCTGAAAAGAATTTGATGCTGGTTCATGGCGCGGTGCCTGGCCGGAATGGTGGGCTGGTAATGGTGCGGTTTCCGAAGGAGCCGCCGAGATCGGCGACCTAGTGTGGCGGATTGGAATGTTCGTGTCTGACGGTTAGGTGATGGTATGGCCTCTGTAGAAATCAAGAATGCGGGCGGTGAGCGAGTCGGGGCGGTCGAATTTGATTCGGCCTTGCTTGAGTCGCCGATTACTTCGCGATTGTTGCGAGACGCATATTTGATGTACGAAGCCTGTCGTCGACAGGGGACCGCTTCTGTTAAGACAAAGGGATTGATCGCCGGCAGCAAGAAGAAAATCTTCCGTCAAAAAGGGACCGGCAATGCTCGTATGGGACAGAAGCGAACTCCGCTTCGTCGCGGCGGCGGCAATGCCTTTGGTCGAGTGGCGAAGGATTGGAGCTATCGGCTGCCGAAAAAAGCGTTACGGGTGGCTACTCGCATGGCGCTTGTTGGCAAGCTAAAGGATGGACAGATCGTTGTAGTGGATCAGTTGAAACTGGCTCAGCCAAAGACCAAAGTGGTGGCTCAATTGCTCAAGGGCTTGGCTGTCGGCGAGAAAAGTTGCTTGCTGGTTGTTGGTGATTACGATCGCACGCTCTGGTTGTCGACTCGGAATATTCCGAAGCTGACTTTGACGACAGCAGCCTGGTTAAATTCTTATGACGTCATTAAGAATCGCGTGTTAGTGATGACTCGTGATGCGTTTGATAGTTGCCTGGCTCGTTTGCAGGCTTAGTAGAGGTGGGTTCCCTGATGAATGTCGGCAGTGGGGTTTTGCAAACCTACCAAGTGTTGATGCACTCGTTGGTGACTGAAAAGTCAACTTACCAGCGAACGGTGTTGAATCAGTTTAGCTTCGAGGTTCCTGTGGCGGCGACGAAGGACATGATTCGTCAG
>JAYVSP010000375.1:0-4950 GCA_043775215.1 Planctomyces sp.
CCCCACTGGGTGCGGCAGTTCCTGCCGAACTGGGCATGCGATTTCGCATGGAGTCATCCGCACAGCGATAAAACCGTCAATTCTGACAAAGCCAACTTAATCGGCAGAGCCGGAATATCCGATACATCTTCCGCATACCGTCCTTCGGCGCGTCGTAGGCACTTTGCCAGATTGCGCGAGAAGCGGGAAACGGGGCCAAAACCGACCCGAAGGCGTGTATCCAGGAAGTTGCGACAAGTGGTCGCACTAGGAGAACCTCGGATGTTTCGCAATTCTGTTGCCATTCGCCGTGATCGCTCAGGACGAGTTGGTCGCTGTCTATGCCTGTTCGGCATCTTGACCGGACTGGCCGTCACGAGCAGTCCCGCTCAGGTTTATCAACCGGCGACAAACTCGGCACCCGCTTATCCCTCCGCATCGGCGATGCAGACGGGACAACACCAAACGGGATATCCGCAGGCCAGTTCTCCGGCAGCGATGAACGCGGCGACCTTTGGGCAGCCCAACATCATCCAACCGGCCGCCTACGCCCCGAACAAAAAGAAGACCAACAAACCGCTGCCATATCCCATCGTCAGCATGCCGCAAGTGGAGGAAGAACTGGAGGTGATTCATCACCGCAGCCAGCTCGTCGTCACGCGGAGCCGCATTGCTCGGTGGGCGATTTCTGATCCTTCGATCATCGACATCCTGCAATACAGCCCAACGGAGATTTCCATCATTGGATTGCAGTTGGGGGTCACGCACTTGACGCTCTGGTTCGAAGGAGAAAAAGACCCACTGGTCTATCGCGCCGAAGTCATTCGCGATCCAAACTGGGAAGACCGCCGACGTGACGACTATGGCAAGCTCGAACGCCAGTTGCAGGTTCTTTTTCCGAACAGCCAAGTATTTTTGATTCCGCTGACGTGGCGCGTGATCGTCAAAGGTCAGGCTCGCGATCAAGAAGAGGCGGCGAATATCCTGAATGTGGTGCGGGCCGAATGGTTGGCTCGCAGTGCCGACGGCATCAACGGCTATGGCGGAAACGGATATGGCTATGGTGGCAATGGAGGTGGATTCGGTGGTGGTGCCGGCGCCGGCGGATTTGCAGATTTCGCAGGGGGTAACAACGGCCTGAATAACAACAACAACAACCAATTCGTCATCAATATGCTAGAGATTCCCGGCGAGCAGCAGCTCATGATCCATGTACGAATCGCGCAGTTGGATCGGGCTCAAATGCGTCGCTTCGGTATCGATCTGAACTATCTGATCAACCACGGTCGTCACGCGGTGGCGGCGACGGTCGGCGGCGCGGCCTCAACGCTCAGCGGTATTTTCGAGAACGGTGAAGTCTCCGTACTGGTGGATTGGCTGGCATCGAACCGGACCGCGAAGATTCTGGCAGAACCGACCATCACTGTATTGAGCGGTCACTCAGCCAGCTTCTTGTCTGGCGGTGAATTCGCCGTGCCGACAATTGTCGGTGTGGGAGGAGCGGCAGGCACGAGCACAACCTTCCGCGGTTTCGGCACCTCACTGATCGTCACGCCGACCATCATCGACAAAGACTTGATCCGCATGCGGATTGTCCCGGAGTTCAGTGCTATCAATTCGGGCAACACTTCAGGTGGAGTGCCCGGGCTCGACACGCGGCGAGCGACCACCACGATTCAACTTCGTGAAGGCCAAACCATCGCGCTGGCCGGACTCTTCTCCAGCCAAAGCTCGGTTGAGGTGACTCGCATTCCGTTCCTAGGCGAGCTTCCCTTCATCGGCCCGCGGCTGTTCAACGCCAAACAAGCCACTCAGGGCGAAACAGAACTCTTGTTCCTCGTCACACCGCAGATCGTCCGGCCGATGGAGCAAGACGAAGTTCCGCCGGTGCCCGGCTTTTATGTCACACATCCAAATGACCACGAACTCTATCGCTATGCCATGACTGAAGGGGCTCCAGACGAAGGTGTTTACCAATTGGCACCATACGGCTGGGGCCCAGGAATGGGGACGGAGATTGGATATCGTCCGTACAATCCCGAATTGGCCGGCCCATTCCCACCAGGACCGCAGAACGGCCTCATCGGTGGCAGTCTCCAGACGGGTGCAGCAGGCGGCTTCAGCTTTCCGGGAGCCGGAGCGCCCGCCGGAGCGATGCCTGGCGGCGGCCTCCCCCCAGGTGGCTATACCGTGCCGATGTCTCCCACGCCGATGACCCCCGCCCCGACGTTTCAGCAACCCATCGGACCGCCACCCGTCCCTGAACCGGCGGCTCGATATTCCCCGACCAACAGCAGTAATCCGTTACTCAACCGCTCGTCGGCCGAGGAGATCGTCAATCAGCAGAAGATGAGTTGGAATCCATTCCACCAAGCCAGCAATATAAAAGTACAGAAAGCCGCGGACAACAACTCAACGCGAACGAATGGTGGAGTTAGACCGTCGGAATACCAACCGCCACGAGCTAACTATGACCGTAGTTTCCGCTAGACAGGGAGACAGTCGAATTACTTGTTTAACCCCAACGCCATCGGCGTGGGCGCGACGTGGAAACACGACTTACGTCGCGCGCACGCCGATGGCGTAGCGGTTAAACGATTGCACAGGCGTCTCGGCTGTGCGGTTTCTCCGCGGAAATCACAGGCGAGCCGCCTGTGCTACGGGTTTCAAACAGCCGATAATTAGGAAAGATAATCGCCCTCTGGAATGAGGGTGCATCGAGCGAATTCACGGAAGAGGGGCACATGACCATTCGCATCAACTCACACAAGCCACTAATCATCTTGCTGCTCGTCACCGCGGTCGGCATCACCGCGGCTGGCTGTTTCTTGCCAAGTTTCGGTTCGCGGCGTTCGTTCGCGATTCCGAACACGTATCCCGTGGGTAGCACGGTGCGCGATCACTATCACCAGATGGAGATGAACGGCGAGGCCGTTGATTTCATTCTGAACCGCGTTCACTTCGTCTTCAACACCGCCGAACTGACTTGTGACGGCAAGGACCACCTGATGGACATTGCCGCGCGCATGCCCAGCAGTCCGTTCCCTGTACTCGTCGAGCGTTCGGAGAACAACTCCGATCCGGAACTCGATCAGCACCGCCGCGACTTGGTCGTACAGATTCTGATCGATCACGGAAATCTCGATGCCGTCAGTCGAGTCGTTGTGTCGCCGTCCTATGAAAAGGGCATGAACGCACAAGAAGGCGAGATCGACTACTATCGCTTCATCGGCACTCGTGGCTTCGGCGGCGGCGGCTTCGGTGGAGGTGGGGGAGGAGGAGGAGGAGGAGGTGGTGGCGGCGGCGGCGGCGGCGGCGGGGGTATCTTCTAAGTCGATACGCCTCAGTATCGAATCTTTTGTACACATCAAGCCCGGCTGCTCAATAGCAGCCGGGCTTGTTTCGCATCACGGCTGCACTGGCTCCGCGCCATCGCGAGTCTCCAATTGTTCCAGCACTCGCCGGTCGGTCTTGTTCGAGTAAAACCGCACCGAGCCGTCCCCATGCAAGAACATCGCACCGGTCCCCGCCGGATTGCCGAAACCGTGGAACTGCTTGTTCAGACCGGCGCCAACCATCCGCACGTTACCCGGTTCGCCCCACGCGGGAAACGTATCGGGAATCTCGCCGATGATGAGCGTCTGTCCGAGTCCATCGGTGACTTGTTCCCGCCGCACCGGTACTCCTTCCGAGAAAATGCCGAGTCGCACAAGTCCCGCCGGCTCGCGAACAGCCTCGCCTCCCACTCCAGAAAAGTGAGTCAGCCCAAACCCTCGCGGCGAGCGTTCTGGCTTTCGGCCGGGAATCAAGAACTTCGGAATGATCTGCTGCATGGCCACGATGTTGGCCGGCGCATCAAATCGTTGTTGCCGGTTGATACGCCGTTCGATCGTCTCGTGCCCCAAGTACGGCAGCAGCGGGGTCATCCAACCGTGCAATGGTTGCTGCTCGCCGCCGGCCGCTCGCCCAAAAACCACAGCGGGCGGATAGTGCCCGTGTTGAGCATGATGCTGATCCAACGCCGCAGCAATCTGCCGCAAACGATGTTCAATCTCTTCACGCCCCGCATTCTCACGCCGTTGATCCCCAAGCCGCGCGAAGACCAACGGCGCTAAAAACATGCCGACCGTTCCTAGTACGACTCCCGAAGACGCCACCGCACTTCCCTTCAGCCGACCGCGAGACTGCCGCACATCGCCGGTTGCCGTGTAACCCAACAGCACGGCAATCACCCCCGCAATCATCGACGGCAATCGCACTAACCAACCGGGCCAAAGGCTCAGTCCAGCCAACATCACCGCCGCAATCGAAAATGCCAAGGCCACGAGCGCTCGAACGCACCACTGCGTCTTCAGTGAGGGGTCAGGCACCGCAGTAACAGTTGCTGGGGCTGATTCAACGATGGGCACAGCGACAAGTTTTGCATCCGCGTTGTCCTCATTGTTCGGTTCCCTTGCCCTCGCATCGGGGGAGAGGGTTAGGGAGAGGGGCTTGAAAGATTCACTCGCATCTGAAATCACTGCACCGCTTGAGCCCGCATCTGTCACTGGTTCGACACTTTCCGAAGCCGCAGACATCACACTCCACAAGCCCTTTGGTTTGCTGGGCTCCGCCACAAGCGAGGGGTCGGGCACCATAGAATTCAGAATTGGCGGATTGCGATGTGGTGGAATAGTTGGGCTTTCTTCCGCCAATCCTAAATTCTGCGGTGCCTGACTCCGATCGAGTCGGACGTCATCGCTGGTGCCGCGCATCACATCCCACAAACTGCGGCGTCCGCTCGACGTGCTCAATGGATCGCCACTCCGTTGTTCGACCGAAGTCCGCGATTCGTCGCTCGCTTCCGCGGCATTCTCTGACAAGTGTGATTGCCACAACTGCCGGAAAGTCGGAGCTGGGGCCGGTGTCGTTTCCGTCAGCGACGACGCAGCCTCGGCCAGTGATCGGCCGCACGCAGAACAGAAACGCCTC
>JAYVSP010000376.1:0-5367 GCA_043775215.1 Planctomyces sp.
CCGTGGAGTTTCGCCCTTTCAGGGCTTCTTATTGTTGTTCTATTCGTCACCCAGGGCTTCGCCCTGGGCTATCGAGTTGCACCCCTTTGGGGCGAAAAATAAGACTGCGCAACTTCAAAACTGACGCTTCGGGTTAGTGTGGATGATCAGCGCAGCCGGTGCTCATACAGCATTTCGTAACTTTCGAGACAGCGCCGGTAGAGGTCGCTCAGTGAATCGGGAACTTGGTCCGCCTTGGGTTGATACGGCCGAAATGAGGTCGTGTTCTCGACTTCTTTGTACCAATGTTTGGCCCACACGCCGTCGGTCGGCTGCAGGCCGGGAGCCCACGACAACATCGACTCCTGAAAATCGATTCCCAGTGCATCGCACAGCAGGCCGAGCGTTCGCCGTGGCTGGTTGAGCACTTCGACCGAATCGATCACCAGCGGCGTGAGCCCTTGATGCTGGCGGACCCACTGGAAGATTTCGAGTTGCTGCGGAAATCCGGTGTCCTCGTCGGACGGGTTCGGCACGATCTTGATGTACGAGGTGATGACGTCGCGCGGATGCCGGATCAAGAAACAGTTTGTGACTTGGCCGAGCCAACCGCGGTCGACAGGTGGCAGCAAGTGATGCGTCATCTGCTTCTGATAGAAAATGTTCCGGCCGTCAGGAATCGGACCGGTGAGCCATTCGACAACCTTCGGCCAGTCGTTCTCGCTCGAGGCAATGACTTCGTCGCGGCCCGGATGATCCTTCTGTGTCACCTTGAGATAGTGTGCGTAAAACGGCTCATCGCAGACAACCGTATCATTGCGATTCCCCCACGACCGCATCATGGCCGTGGAGATATTCCGCGGGCCGGACCACATGGCCAAGCGGAGTTGACGGGATTCGTCGGACATAGTTTGACTTTTTTTGGAGTGCGAGGATGCATCCCCGCTTTGGTTTGTGGCGGAGCCACTTTCTGGGCGATTGAGATTTCGTGAGGCTTGAAAGTCAAAAAGCGGCTCCGCCGCAATCGAAAGCTGGGATGCATCCCAGCACTCCAAAAAAAGATCATGGGATGCCCAAACTGGAATGTGAAGTCATCGCCACTGGCCGCTCGCAAACCAGCACCTGCGCCTTTCCCAGCACGCGTGCGAAGATCAGCACACCGGGACGTGAACCTTCCCGCGGCAGCTTGCGGCGCACACGCTCGATCTCGATCGGCAAGTGCCGACATTTGATTTCGACCGATCCGAATTGAAAACGGCGGCAGGCGGCGCGGACCTCTCGGTCGTTGTTGGGCAGAACGTCGAGCACCCGGAACGGCCGCACCCACGGCGATTCCAAAGACAGGCCGCCGGTCAGGTACTCTTCCGCGTCATCAAGACGTGTGAGCTGCAACTTCTCGGCGGCCACGTCCAGCAAGCCTGAGCGAACCAGCGCCGCGTCAGGATCAAACACGAACGCGCCGGTCGGCGTAATATCGGCTCGCGCAGAGAGCGGGTCGGCCGCAAACGACTCGCCGGAGGGGAGAGCTGTCGCGCGGAATGATGTATCTCCCGCAAGATCGCCGAACCAAACGGTGGCCTCTTTGCATTCCCCGTGCAGGCTGACGAGTTCAATCTCCGCGCCGGGGAATTTGCCGACGAAGTTGCTTGCCGGACTGAGTTTGACCGCACCGCCGCGAAATTCGGACATCAAGCCCCGAAGCACTTCCAGGCCGGGCGAGCAGTCTTCAATGCGGCGCACTCGCTGCTGGCCGCCGGGACGCCGATCGGGGTCGATGTGCAATAGCCCGTCGCGTTCGCTGACCCCGGCGATGTCGTTCGCGATTGTTTGCACTCGTTCGTTGACGCCATACACGGCGGAGTTCCATTCGGTTCGCAGACACATTGCCGGATCGACATCCACGCCGCGCACTTCGCCACGTTCGGCGAGTGCCAGCGCATCCCCACCGATGCCGCAGCAGAAATCCCAGATCAGGCCGTCGAAGCGTTGCGCCTTGTGTCGCGCGACCGGCTCAGACGTCGCTTGCTCAAGCCCCGCCGGAGTCAACCACATTTCGTCGGCACGCGAAAACTTCGCAAGCCCCTTGCGGCGCAGATCACGCAAGATCAGCGCGGCTCGCACCAACGCATCGGAAAACACAGCACGCAGCCGCCGCTGAACTTGAAACTCCGTTTCGCCGACTTCAGTCCGCGCGAGGGCCTCGAATAGTTGTGGCGAGTTCCGTAACTCATGCAGAAGCGAAGTTTCCATGTCAGGCATTCCGCGATGATATTCGATTGGCGGCCGAGCACGAACCGACTTGAGAATTTGGAGTGCTGTTTCCCACACGGATCGAATAAAGAACGCCGAAATCTGATTCCGTTTTGGTCGCACGGCTCATAAGCTGTCCGCTCTGGAGGATCCCGGCATGACACGACACTTTGAAATCCGTAACACAGGCGAACCGCCGGTGCTACGTTTTGGAACGCGGTGGGCAAAGGCGGCACTTTTCCTCTGCCTGCTTCCATGCTCGTTGGCCTTTGCTCAGGACAAAGCGGACGGAGCGAAGACCGAGTCCGCCGAAGAAGTGCCGCTTCCGAAAAAGGATGAGATGTTCCGAAACCTGCCGACCAAAGCGGACTTGCTCACCAAGCCGCCGGTCGATTGGGTCATCTTGAAAAAGGACGAGGTCTTGGTGGTCAAGCCCGTCTCGCCGCGGCCGCGGACGCTGGAAACGATCGCCGAAAAACGGAAAGAATTCTTGCAGCCCGCAAAGGTGACACGGCAACCGGGCGAAGCGAACGACGCTTTCTTGAATCGGCAGCGGCAGGCGGGGGAAGACGCACGCAAGCAAAAAGAGAAATTCGAATCGATCGAGGTCGAACTGCCCGACAGCACGAAGGTCTCCGAGGACCAGGACGATTCGTCGTACAAGCTGAATATCGAGAAATTCGTCTCGGAGATCATCCACCACGAAGACTTGATGCTGAAACGGATCGACCTGTTGCTCGATGCGAAGGAGCTGGAAGACGCCTACGAATTGCTGTTGGTACTCGATCGCCGGCATCGCGGTTGGCCGGGTTACTACGAACGGCTGGGCCGTTTTCTGCTGATCGACGCGCAGAGCAAGCTGGCTCGCGGCGAGGAAGAGCAGGCGTTTGTGCTGTTGGAGCAGATGCATGCACAGGTCAAAGAAGCGATCAACTCGAAGGACACTTCGCTGCGATATTCGACGATGGGGCAAGACCTGGTGAAGTGTAACACCGAGTTGGGCAAGGCGGCTGACATTTTGATTGGACCGGCGGTGGATGCTCGCGACTTCCGGCAAGCTCGGTTTCATTTGGCTCGGCTGCTGAAGCTGGAACCCGAGCATCCCAACGGAGCGAAGTGGAAGGAACGCCTGATCACAGAGACCAATCGCACGTTGGGCGAAGCGGCGCAAGCCGCGACTGCCGGGCAGCATGATCAAGCGGCAGTGCTGGCCGATCAAGCGGCATTGATTTGGCCGGCCACTCCAAATTTGAAGAACGCTCACCGACAGTTTGGCCAGCGCTGGCAATCGCTGAAGGTCGGCGTGGTGAACGTGCTGCAGACGGGCTTTCCATTCCCGACGGAAGCGGATCGCCGCCGCGAAAAGCTCACGCGGCTGCCGCTGTTCGAACCGGTGAAAATCGACGGTGGAGCGCGTTATCGATCGCGGTTCCTGGAAACTTGGGAACCGACTAATCTCGGCCGCCAAGCCGTCTTCACACTGCGATCACACCGCTCCGCCTGGGAATCGTCGCCGCTGCTGACTGCTTCCGGCGCGGTGAGTGCGCTGCTCGAACGATTACAGCCCGACTCGTCACACTTCGACGAGCGACTGTCCAGCTTCATCGATGGCATTGAAGTACGCGGCCCCTTCGAGTTTGCCGTCAAGTTCTCGCGCATTCCAGTTCGAACCGAAGCCCTCTTCGCGATGCCGCTCGGCACGGATCAGCAAACAAGTGTCGAGCTTGATCAACGTTTCCGAATTCATGCGCAAGCGGGGTCAACGACTGCACTGCGGCGCAGCGTGCCCGAAGCGGAAAAAGTTCTGCAACGCCATGTGGCTGAGGTCGCCGAAGTCAGCTACTCGTCGCACAACAAGGCCGTACAAGGCTTGCTGCGCGGTGAAGTTTCGATGCTGCCGAACGTTCCGGTCTGGCAACTCGACCAACTGGCGAAGGACAAGGAGGGTCGCTTCTTCGTCCGCAAGTATGCTCTGCCGCAAACGCACTTCTTGCAGTTCAACCCGCGGAGCAAACCGCTGCGTATTTCAGAACTGCGCCGCGCGCTGCTGTACTCGCTGGATCGTTCGCAAGTGCTGCGTGAAGTCATCCTCCGCGATCTGACGGTGCGCACCCTGCGCGAAACTCTGCCGAAAACCGGCGTACCCGCGAAGCTCCCCGAAGATAGCAGCCTGACTTATGACGAAAGCAAAACCGAACTGGTCTGGAGCGGCCTCTCCATGACCGATCGCCAAGCGCAGGAATTCGCAGCGCTGAGTCCCAATCCCGATTACCGCAAGGCTCTGCAAACACTGTTTAAGAAGAGTCAGCCGGATCGCGGCCGAGTGGTGTCGGCTCCGTACGCAACGACTCTGTCCGCCTACAACCCGATCGTCACTCTGCGCGAGTCGGACCCTTCCCTCGCATTCGCATTGGCGATGGTGGCTAAGAAAAATCTCGGCGGCCAATTGCCGAAGCTCCGCCTGATCTGTGAACCAGAACCGGTCTGCGAAGCGGCGGCCAAACGGCTGATCGAAGACTGGAAACGAATTGACATCCAAGTCGAATTGGTGACGTTGTCCGCACCCACTCAAGCTGCCGAAGCCGAACGTCTGCCCGCCGCGTCCGGCCAAGATGCCGTCGCCGGACAACCAGCCGCGGAAAAACGACCCGCAGAAAAAATACCCAGCGCCGTTTCCACCGATGACGTCACGTGGGACATCGTCTATCGCACCGGGCGAATGACCGAGCCGATGATGGAACTGTGGCCGTTGTTGTCGCTCGATACTGTCGCGCGGTTGCAGAGCGTCCGCTATCTCCCCGATTGGTTGCGGCAAGGCCTGATCGACTTGGACCGCACGGCCGATTGGGCTACGACCGTCTCGACCGTCCAAGAACTGCACCGCCAACTGGCCGGTACTGTTCAGTTCGTTCCGTTGTGGGAGATCGACGACGCACTCGTCTTTCGCAAGACACTCCGAGGCATTTCCGAAGCCCCGCTGCATGCGTACCACGACCTGGAAACGTGGATCTCCGAGCCTTGGTATCCGACGGACAGTCAATGATGCAAAATCCCAATGACCAAATCCCAATGACCAAAGAAACCCAAAATCTCAAATCCCCACTGAGAGCCTGTGAAGGAATTGAGCCGCGACCGTCA
>JAYVSP010000377.1:0-5971 GCA_043775215.1 Planctomyces sp.
GGCAGCCATGTGCGATCGTTCTCGACCGGCAGCCTGCTGTCACTGCTGCCCTATGTTGAGCAGCGTGCCGTCTACCAGACCTACGACTTCGATCAGCAAAACTGTTGCCTGTACGCCAAAGCCCAACAAGCTGCCGGCAAACCGGAACCCACCTCGACCCGCATCCCGCTTTACACCTGTCCGAGCGACCCCAACGCTGGCAGGACGCTGCTGTCCGGCCCCACAGCGCCGCTGCCCGCTTCGGCCGATTGCGGAGTGCTCTATCCCGGTAATTATTTGGGTGTGTCGGGCGACACGGGCATCGGCTTTCCGAACTGCTATTTCAACATCACGGCAACCACGAACGGCACCGGCATGATGTTCACACGCAGTTCCACACGCATGGAACATGTCAAAGACGGCACGTCGCAGACGCTCTTCTTCGGTGAGCGAGGCATGCCCAACGACCTGGGATGGGGCTGGGTGATTTGCGGCGGCTCAGAGTGCGAGCAGTATCTCAGCACCGAGTTCGGACTGGTCACGCCTCACGACCAACCCACCAACAGTATTACGGTCAGCAACTACTGGAGCTGGCATCCTGGCGGAGTCCACTTCCTAATGGTCGACGGCAGCGTCCGTTTTCTGAACCTCAGCACTTCGTACAACACGCTGACCGCACTCGCGACGAAAGCAGGCAAGGAAGTCGCGGGAGAGTTCTGAGCAACGCTCCGCAGTTGTAGAAATCGGTGCCTACCCCCGACCGGGTAAGTTTCTGGAGGGAACCTGATGCGATTGTGTTGGTACTCGGTGTGTCTGTTCGTGATGCTGGTCGTGGAATCGGCGTCGGCCGCTGACAGTGTCTTCGCTGTTCGAGTCGTGGATGATCAGTCTGGCCGAGGCGTGCCGCTTGTCGAATTGAAGACGGTGGCAAATCAGCGGTTTGTGACAGACTCCGCCGGTCTCATCGCCATTCGCGAGGCAGAGTTGCTCGAACAAACGGTCTTCTTTCACGTCAGCAGCCACGGCTATGAGTTTCCGAAAGATGGCTTCGGTTTTCGCGGCCAGCAAATCAAAGTCGAACCGGGTGGCGAAACGACACTGAAGATCAAACGGCTCAATATCGCCGAACGGCTCTACCGAGTGACCGGGGCGGGCATCTACGCCGACAGCGTGTTGCTCGGAGAAAAGCCGCCGATTAAGCAGCCGCTGATCAACGCACAAGTCAGCGGCTCGGACAGCGTCGTGACCGCGAATTATCGCGGGAAATTGTACTGGTTTTGGGGCGACACGAATCGGCTGCGATATCCTCTGGGTCTGTATCACGTGCCGGGAGCGACGTCGCGATTGCTGAGTGACGGAGGACTCGATCCAGCCTTCGGCGTGAATCTCGATTACTTTGTCGGCGACGATGGATTCGCGAAGGCGACGTGCAAAATGCCCGGTGACGGCCCGACCTGGATCGGCGGACTCAGCGTATTGAGTGACGCCGGCGGTCGAGAAAGGTTGTGTTGCAGCTACGTGAAAGTACGCGGCCTGCTGGATGTTTACGAACGCGGCCTCGCCGAGTTCGACAACGAGCGACAAGAGTTCGTCCACCTGCAACGCTTCGATAAAGATGTACCCCTTTATCCCGACGGGCATCCGGTGCGGCACAAGGTGGATGGCGTCGAGTACGTTTACTTCGGCGATTCGTCAGCGATCATGCGAGTCCGCGCGACGGTCGAGGCCTTTCGCGACCTTAGCCAATACGAAGGCTTCAGTTGTCTCGTTCCCGGCGGACGTCAAACGTCGCAGCAGGTGGAACGTGGCTCAGATGGCAAAGTGGTTTGGGGCTGGAAACGCGACACCGCGCCGATCCGCTGGGCACTCCAAGAGTCGTTGCTCAAGAGTGGCCAACTTAAACCGGGCGAGCAGTGGCTGAATCTCAGCGACGCGGAGACCGATCAGCCGGTGATCGCTCATAACGGTGCGGTGTCGTGGAACGAGCATCGCCGCCGCTGGGTGATGATCTTCACGCAGCATTTCGGCTCATCGCTGCTCGGCGAGATTTGGTACTCCGAAGCGGACGCGCCCGAAGGCCCGTGGCGACGTGCCACGAAGATCATCACGCACGACAAATACAGCTTCTACAATCCCAAGCAACATCCGTATTTCTCTACCGGCCGATTCCTGTTCTTCGAGGGAACGTACACGCACACATTCTCTGGCAATCCCGACCAGACCCCACGCTACGACTACAACCAAATCATGTATCGCTTGGACTTGGATGATCTCCGGATGTTGAGGGCGAAATCTGGCGGTGAGACGACGCGGTAGGGCGGTAACGCGCGTGTTCGAACACCCAAGAAGCGAGACGATGAGCAATCGCACGAAAACTCGATGGGTTCGCCGAATCGTCTGGGGAACAGTCGCTTGGCTTGCGGTGACCGTGCTTTTTGGACCGTTTGGTTACGTCTCAAATTTGCCAACATTGTGGGCGAGAGCGGTACAGCACGGAGTTTCGCGTCCCACTCATTGACCGATTTGTTTGCAGCTCCACGCAATTATTCTTCGCACGGGCGAGATTGATGCATTGTTTAACCCCAACGCCATCGGCGTGGGCGCGGTGGATACGACTCGCGCACGCCGATGGCGTTGCGGTTAAACGGCCAAGTGTCAGTAATCGGAGGTCAGTCTCGGCCGAACGCTCGGCGGCTTCCGTGAGGGTTTCACTCAAGGTCGAGTGCGGGCGAATGCCATCGGCGAGGTCGCGGCGGTTTCGACTGACTCACCTGTCAAGCGAATCATCACGGCGTCACGCCAAGCGCTGGCTTGTCGAACTTCACGCCTTTGCTGATCGCGAAGTCGATCATGTCGTGGAGGTACGCTTTGCGTTCTTCGAGCGGAAGCAAGCTGACGCGAGCCATCTCCTCGCCGAACACTCGTACCTGATAGGCGTGGTCAAGCTCGCGCAAGAATTCTTGCACTTCGGGAGTCAGCCAGTCGGGTTTCGGTTCGACAGTTTGGGGCATCGCGTGTCACTCCAGTCCCACGAAATTCGCGGTGACATCGGGAAGCCAGTCTAACGCGCCGGGGGCAACCAACTGCAAGGCCGCATCACGAGCTTCCGTGACCATCCGGTCGATCCCGTAATCGCGGATCGGACAACGTGGCAACAACGCTTCGGCGTGCCGGACTCGGACGGCGTGCTGCGACATCAAATCGCCGGCATCTGCGTCGGTGTCTTTCTTCACGGCCGTGAAGTATTTCCGGACGGCGGCTTCATGAACTTTCAGTCGCACTCGGTCGAGTTGCTGCCAGAAGACCGACTCGCCGAAAACAGCGGCGTTCAGGTGGGGGTCGTCATCAAGCACCAATTGCAAAACCGGCCGCTGAGACACAAGGTTTTCCGGGCACGGAATTCGTGTCTTGAGTTCGCGCAACAACTCCGCATCGAAAATGTGCAACCAACCACGAAGGTCACCCGTTTCAAGCAGTTTGACCCCCAACGAATTGGCGAACGGCCAATCCTTCGGCCGATCCGTCCGTTTCATTTCGGCAACCGTGTGCATTCCCGCCAACATGCCTTGCTGCTCGGCCTCCCACGGAGAACTCGCCCGCGGCGCGACTCCGAACACATCCAAATGCGCCGGGATGAATTCATTCTTCCATTGGAAATGAGCAGTCCAGCCGCCACGCTGCCATCTGGCGTCGAGCGGCGCGGTCAGATGTCCCCGATAGCCACATCCTGCACTCGCGAAGCTTGTCCTTGCCAACAACTCCAACAATCCAACCGCCGAGTCCACCGAACACAACACGTCACAGTCTTTCGTGGACTCCGCGACGCCATACTTGACGCAAGCCATCCCGCTTGTGATCGCGCACACGCCCCCGTTCGCTCGCACGGTCGAGACGAGGTTTTCGTAGAAGCGGTCAAGTGCGGCTTGGGAGATCATGGCGGCTACAGGCCGGACAAGAACTCAAGGAGCGGTTGAAATTCTGGTCGATTGAAGTCGAAGACCTTAGCTCGCGCGCCGGGGCCAAGACGCGGGTCTTCATCATTGCGGATTGCCAGGAGTGCGCTGACTCGTCCTTTGTCGGGACTCTTGGCTTGATGCCCGGAAGACGCCATGCAATCAATAAACGTGTCGATGCATGCTTTCGCGGGTTGATTTGACGGATCACTTCCCCAAGCTCGCCAAACTAAGGACTCGATCTCACCAGTCGCTCCGCTGCCCGGTGCCACAAACAAACCGACTTTTGGTTTGCCAACGGTCCATTGGCCAAGCGTGATCAATTGCGAAGTGGCCTTCTGAAGAACCTGCGAAATGCGAGCGGTAGTTTTGCCTTCATCCTCATCAGCATCAACGATCACGCCGATTGTCGATTTTTGCGCGAGCAGATCGGGCGTCAAAAACACTTTCAACTTTGCTTCGAGATCTGCCTTGCCGTTGAAGTGTTTGATGAAGATGTCTCCATGTTGGCCGAGATGTTCCAGTGCTTCCGCAAAGAACAATAAATCGCTGTAGCCCTCGACCACGAGAACTTTGTCACACGTTTCAAGCTGAGGCGTTTTGCGGCTCATAATCCTCGGAGATCAATCTCGCCCGCCAAAGCGGCTTCAATGTCCTGACGCCCCAAGACTCGCCCTTGAGTGGCTGAATCAACGCGGAACAACTGAATGATTGAAAAGTCGTAATTCGGTCGAGCGGAAAACGCGGAGTGCGCCGCTTGAATGCACTCGAAGCTGTGCGTGCTCGCGAAGACTTGAATGTCCATTTTCTCGGCGACTTCTGCCACGCCACGCCATACCGTCTCCAGAACGGAGTGATGCAGGCCATTCTCGATCTCATCAATAAAGCAGAGTCTTGCTTGCTCCCCAATCAGCTCCGAAAAGATCGACACTAACCGGAAGATACCTTGTCCGATCTGTGACAACGGAACCAATTCGCTCAGCCCGATATCCACAACGATTTGATTTCCGTCTTCACCGGGATCGACACGAAGTTTCTGAATTCGCGAATCAACGGACTGCAAGACAGATTCAAGTTTTTCTTCGCCAGAACGTTGCCGAACCGCCTTTCCAAAACTCTTGACCAACGAATCTGGATCGCGGTGGTGCGCGGCGACGACTCGAAATGGAATGACGCCGTCCGGTTGGTTTGGTGGAACATAAACTTGAAGGGTCCGCAGGCTGACGGGATTATGACAGCCCTGGACAATGAAGTCAGAGTTTCGCTCCCGACAAATGGCTGTACTGAAGTTGGTCGATCCCTCACACGATAATTTGGCCATCCCATCGCTGCTGGGATCACGAATTAGCCAGCGGGAAGCGTTTTCTTTGACGTTTACCTGCCCAAACAGCGTTGGAGCTCCTCTAACCTGCGGCCGAAACAACGATGCTGTTTCAGTAATCTGTTTGGGTTCGACGCAAATCGCAATTCCCTCAAGCAGGGACGTCTTGCCGGCGTTGTTTTTGCCCACGACCAAATTCACGCGCTGCAAGCCGTCGAGTTCGAGCCGTTCAAAGCCGCGGAAGTCCTTAAAGACCAATCGGACAAACATGACTTTCACTCCCACAAAACCGTTTCATCGTGACGTGGGTTTATCGACCATCCCGGCGACAAGCAACGCCGCTCATCGACTCGGCCGGTACATGTGCGTGGCTTGGCCGAGGAAGGCTTCGGCGGCTTCCATGAGGGTTTCGCTGAGCGTGGGGTGTGGGTGGATGCTGTCGGCGAGGTCGCGGGCGACGGCGGCGGTTTCGACGGCGAGAACCCCTTCGGAGATCAGTTCGCCCGCGCCGGCTCCGACGATGCCGACGCCGAGGACTCGGTCGGTTTTGTTTTCGATGATCAGCTTTGTCAGGCCCTCGGTGCGAGCGAGCGATTGAGCGCGGCCGCTGGCGGCCCAAGGGAAGCGGATGACTTTCACGTCGCGCTCTTGAGCTTTCGCTTCGGTTTCGGTGAGGCCGCACCAGGCGAGTTCCGGGTCGGTGAAGACGACGGCGGGG
>JAYVSP010000378.1:0-2939 GCA_043775215.1 Planctomyces sp.
TTGAGAAACAGAAAACGGACCCCTGATGACTTAAAAAACACCCCAAAACACTCGCGTGCCAACGAATCGACACTTTCCAGCTCGCGAAAAAACGAAAAATAAAATCCAAACATCAGCCGCTTCCGATGCGAACCAAATTACGTACTTTTTCTGATTCGTTCACAAGCTCGGAGAGTCGCACCACACTGTTATCGGCCGACTGCTCGACTCGTCCATGTATTCCGCTGCTGGTGATTCAGAACCAGAATCGAGGACTCCCATGTCATCTCGCAATGTTGCTTGGCGAAGTTTAATGGCGATCGTGATTGCCGTTGTCGTAGTCCCCACGACGCTTCACGCGCAATCCGCTCAGCCGTTAGCGGAGACTCAGCGCGAGAAATTCGAGCGAGATGCTAAGGCGTTACAAACGTCGCTCGACAAGCGGGCGGAATTCGAGCGGGCAGCCAAGGGAGTACAAACACCACTCCAGAGTTCTTTTGGCAAGTATCTTGATACGTCCCCTTCACCGTGGGCTGACGCGGCGATTTTTACGAAAGGTCTGACATGGGCGTTGCGTTACGACCGTGAATTCTCGCCAAACGATCTCGTGATGATCGAGAAAGCGATGCGACGTACTCGCGAGCGTTTGTCCGCGTTGAACGAGGCCGCTCCGACATGGACCGCGCGGCGCGGCAAGCTCGCGTTGGGATATGTCTCCAACGTCGATGGCTCGGTGCAGCCCTACGGTTTGATCGTGCCCAAGAACTACGACCCGGAAAAGCCGATTCGATTGGATGTCGTCCTGCACGGCAGCACTCGGCCGGTCGGGATGAGCGAGCTGCGATTCATCAATCGCTTCGATGAAGGCGACGCCGAAAATGCCGCGCCGCCCGATCAACCGTTCATCGAACTGCATCCTTTGGGACGCGTCGAAAACTGTTACCGCTGGTCCGGCGAGACCGATGTCTTCGACGCCATCACAGATGTCCGCCGACGGTACAAGATTGACGCCGATCGAATCGTCCTGCGCGGGATGTCGATGGGCGCGTCGGGGACGTGGCATCTCGGATTGAAACATCCCGACCGCTTCGCCGCGCTCGGTCCGTACTGCGGTTACGTGGACACGCACAAGTTTTCGGAGACACCGCTGCCGAACTTCGTCAAAGTGGGACCGCTGCCGGAGCATCAAGAACTCGGCCTGCACATGCTCGACTCGATCGATTACGCGGCCAACTCCGGAGTCGTCCCGGCGATTGCCTGCATGGGCGAGAAGGACATCTTCTTTGATGCGCACGTCCTCATGGGCGAGGCGATGCAGCGCGAAGGGCTGACGATGACGAACCTCATCTCGCCCGGCACCGGCCACGTCATCGCCCCGGTCACGCACGCCGAGCAAATGCGCCGTATCGCCGAGCACGTTGCCGCCGCGCCACGCCAGCCGCGCGAATTGCGTTTCGTGACGTGGACGCTCAAGTACAACCGTTGCCATTGGATTGAGTTGCTCGGCTTGGACCAGCATTACGCCCGCGCGGAAATCTCGGCCAAGCTCATCGATGACACGCTCGTCATCGACGAACCTCGCAACATCAATCGCTTTACGATCCTCACGTCGCAGCTTCCGAGCGTCCCCAAAACAGCTCGCGTTGCCACGTCCGAATTCCCATTTCCGCAGAACGTCAAGGCGAGCCCGGATGACGACTTCGCCCCTCGCCCGGTTTTGCGACTTGTCTTCGCGCGATCCGGTCCTCGGTGGCAGATTTCGGTCGAGAACAGTGGCACCTTGCCGACCGGCGGAAAACGTTCCGGACTCCAAGGACCAATCGACGATGCGTTCACGTCGCCGTTCGTGTGCGTGCGCGGCACTGGATCTCCTTGGAACCCGGCGGTGCAGGCGTATGCCGATGCCAGCTTGCGACGCTTTGCCGACGAATGGCATCACTATTTTCGCGGCGAGCTGCCAATCAAGGACGACCGCGACGTGACGGAAGAAGACGTCGATTTCCGCAACCTGATTCTGTTCGGCGATCCCGGCAGCAATTCGTGGATCGCCAAAGTCCTGCCACAACTACCGATCGCCTGGTCGCGCGAAACTCTGAAATTCGCCGGCCAAGAGTATCTTGCCGCAGACCACGTCCCGGCGTTGATCGCCCCGAATCCGTCGTCTCACCAGCACAAGCGCTACGTCGTGCTCAACAGCGGTCACACGTTTCGCGAGTCCGAACTGGCGAAGGTCAACTACCTGCTGTTCCCACGCTGGGGCGATTGGGCCATCCTGAAGATCAACGCGAAGCAGCCAGAGGGCGAACCGGCGACCGAGCAAGTTCTCCGCGCCGGCTATTTTGATGAGCAGTGGCGCATGGCTGAAACTACTCCGGGGCCGTGATGCAACGAGAAGCGGCGAACATTCTCAATCGGTCGCCAATGCTCGCCAGAGCATTGGTCTCTACACATCTCGATCGGGGTCAGGTCTTCAAATTTCACTTTTCGCTGATCGCTCGATGATTTCCGGCCATTTTGAGGGTCATCTTCCAATGAAGTCGGAACTCCGTTCGTTCAGCGAAAAGTGAAATTTGAAGACCTGACCCCTGCCCGCCGTAGCCACGCTCGCCAGAGCGTGGGTGTCTTGAATCAACGGCCCACGCTCTGGCGAACGTGGCGACTCAATGGCCGTTCGAAAACTATCGGATCGCCTAATAGATCTCATGGGGGATGTCGGTGCCGATGCCACCAATGACCGTGTCGGTCATCCCGCTACCGGAAAGAGTCCTGTAGAAAATATGGTCCACCTCGACGTCGATCGCGTTATTCACGGTGTCCAAGTCGTTGTCATCGAAGACTGTTTGAGCGGTGCCGACGGTTGTAGCTAGTGCCCGTTCGGAAATTCATTTTGCTGCGTGAAAATCTGAGCAACCGTACCGTAACCTCGGTCGAAGATGAACTTTCCAAGGGTCGCTCGCGCC
>JAYVSP010000379.1:0-3030 GCA_043775215.1 Planctomyces sp.
GACCCGACATCGCCGACCGACCCGACATCGCCGACTGACCCGACATCGCCAACAGACCCAACATCGCCAACGGACCCGACCGATCCCACGGACCCGACTGACGGCGGCGATCCACCACCACCACCACCGCCACCTCCGCCGGTCGCAGGTGTGTCCGTGACACCGGTTGTGGGCCTGATGACAAGCGAGAATGGCACCACTGTCAACTTCATGGTGATGTTGAATAGTCAACCGAGCGTCGACGTCTACGTGAGTTTTTCCTCCAGCAATATATTCGAAGGAACTGTGTCACCGGCGATCGTCGATTTCACCCCATCCAATTGGAACATACCGCAGATGGTTACGATCACCGGAGTCAATGATACTCCTCCAGTCATTGATGGTCCGGTGGGGTACACGATCGCCACCTCAACATCCAGTGGTGATTTGAACTACAACGGCATTGTTACGCCCGATGTCTCTGTGACAAACACAGACAATGATGGATCTCCACCTCCACCACCACCGCCTCCACCACCGCCTCCAGGTGATCCTTCGGTCTATCTAGACTTGATGGTGGCGGCTCCCTCGGAAGATGTGAAACCCGGGCTGTATGTCAACATCAATGAGAATGATAACAACAACAATAACGAGTTTGACCGGCTGGATGCGCCAATGGACGTTGATGATCCTGATTTGGAGTCAATCACCATCATGGTGGGGGGGCCGGTGAACAATCCCGACGGGACCGCATTTCATCTGACGGATTATAAAGTTCAATTGAGTTGGAAAGACATCGAGAGCGAAGCGGGTGGCGGCGCCTCGCCCTTCCACCTTTGGAAAGATCGCAAGAAAACTCAGGAGATTCTGTTATCGGCACCGATCCCGTTTGTTGACGCCTCGTCAACCACGAGTGGCTTCGCATTTCATTTGAGTCCCGGTATGCCGAATTACTTTACTGGCGTGTTCTATGTCTAAGCGGTCGATTTCAACTTTGCGCGGCTCAATGCCGTAGCTGAGAAGAACGATGGCACGCCGGCGACCGGCGCGGGTGGACAACCCGCAGCCGACAGTGTCGCAATGACGACCGACCTCAAAGACGGAACGTATGTGGGGTTCACGTTCCGCGTCTTGGGGAACCACAAAGACAATGATACGGCCGTTCCGCAAAGCCGCTGGATGATTCAGGGTGGAAAAACGGAAGTGAATGAAGCCCACAAATGGTTTGCCGAGGGGGCGGGCGGCGGCGATTTAGCCGTAGTTCGCGTGGAGGCACCGGGTGTCACCGGAGCGCTCACAGAGTATTTTTGGGGCTCAGACATGGAACAATTATGGGGTGCTGGACCTCCGGGTATTAACTCTGTTCGCACGATTGCGTTTCAATGGGATGGCACGACGGCAGGTCTAACGGACGCTCAGAGGGCGGCGAAGGGGCGAAAGGCTGCCGACGAATCGATTGCCGTCCAGCATTACCTCAGGAAGTCCGAAGCGGTGTATTTCGCGGGCGGTGACCAAAGTAAATATGTCACTGTGTTGGAAACGACGGCTTCGAAGACAATTCTCGACGGGAAAACCGCCGTGATGGGAGGGAATAGCAGCGGAGCTCAGTTGCTGGGTGATATTGACGAGCTTTCAGGAAGTTCCAGCCAAGAAGCACTTGAGAATCCGAATGCGAACCTCAAACTCAAATATAATTTTTTCAATATTGCGCCGCTCGCACACACAATCGTCGATACTCACTTTCGCGAACTGGGGAACGAACTGCCGGCGGATCGGAATCCAGGCGACGTTCGTGGTCGTATGGGACGTCTCGTCGCCGACCTCGCGAAGATCAACGCCGACAAAGGCTCCCCATACGGTGTCAAAGGAATTGGGCTCGACGCATACGTTGCGCTCAAGATTACGCCGGACGGGCACGCCAAGGTCGTGGTACGTCCTGGTAAAACGGGTTACGCGTATTTTGTCCGGCCCACACCGGCTGCGACACAAATGGCTCCGTTGATGATCAACAACGTTTCCGTCCTCAAAATCGGAGACGGGGGTGAGTTCGATCTCACCAATTGGACCGCCGTCAGCGGATTAGTCGAATGGTATGATATTGAAGCGACAGGTACGGTCACCAGCGATCTGCCGTGGCTACGCTCCAACAGCTCGACCAAGAGTCCGTATGGTGGTATGGATACAGCCGACATGGGAAACAACGAACCGCCGTAGGAGTACCAATGATGAAGCTTCTGACAACACGCTTGTCAACATTAATCTGCGTTGTGTACGTTGGTATGTGCGTAGCACAAGAGATACAAACAAATGAAGACCGCGGCACTAAGCCACGTATGGTCACAATCGATTTTATTAGGGAAGGCCCGACCAAACGTGACTATCCATTTGGGAAAAACTATGTGTTGCAGTCAGGCGAGCCTGTCCGACTGCTGGTCGGTGAGTTGGATGGAATCCCAACACCAATCTGGATCACTTATCGCGATCATTGGAATGATGGCTGGGACTTTCGAAAGAGTCGCGACGGCTATACGGTTCAGGTGGCGGATATCTCCGGACGGACAGCAGAGTTTTATCGGACAACGCAGCTGAAATACCTGCAATACGACGTGACGGGCAAGTCGATGGACGTTATGTTCTCTAGTGAGCTGACCGAAGGATGTATGTGGGAGATTGATGAGGCCGTTCGAGTCAATTACTATTCCGGATTTGATACACCCCTCAAAGCGAAGAGCGGAAAGGCCAAGGGCTGGTTCTTGGCTGTAGACATTCCCAACATTGCATCCACTCTCAAGCCGGACAAACGAGAGTATTATACGTTTCGCCTGAAGCTTTCCAAGGAACGGCAAGGTCATTTGCTTGTGAGTCGTCGAGACAATTGAATGTCCGTGCAATCACAACAGTCGATATGTCACGAACAACAGTTAGGAAAAGAGTTAGGAAAAGGTGTCAGGAACGAATGGCATGTAGTTTAGCTGTAACTCCAGACTGAGAAATGGTGTAGGAGAAAGAGCGGCCTGCGTGTGATGATTGGCGGTGGATAACAACCGTTAA
>JAYVSP010000380.1:0-3024 GCA_043775215.1 Planctomyces sp.
TCAAAATCGCTCGTCCGCAAACTTTGAAGCCCCGCATCCTGGCTCGAAATTCATGCCGCGTTGGACGACGGGCGCGTTGATCGACGCTCCGAAGTTCACGAAGCAGAGTATCCTGGCGATGATCGGCCCCGGCCTGGTGATGGGAGCCTCGGCCATCGGCGGTGGCGAGTGGCTTTCTGGCCCGGCCGTGACCGCGAAGTACGGAGCAGCTTTGCTGTGGGTCGCAACCGTCAGCATCTTGGTGCAGGTGCTCTACAATATTGAGATCAGCCGCTACACGCTCTACACGGGCGAGCCGATCTTCACAGGCAAGTTCCGCATTCCGCCGCATCCGATGTTTTGGATGGTGTTTTATCTGGTGCTCGATTGGGGCGCGATCTTCCCGTATCTCGTCGTCGGCGCGGCAGTCACCCTCGAGAAAATGTTCATCGGCGACAACTTCGATCCGGAGACCACACATTGGTGGATCCACAAGCTCGTCTCGACGGGCATCTTCGTGCTGTGCGTGCTGCCGCTGCTGGTGGGAGGCAAGGTCTTCAACTCGCTGAAGGTCATCATGGCGGCGAAGTTGGTGATCGTGATCGGCTTCTTGCTTTTTGTGTCGGCGGTCTATTCGCGGCCGGCTCATTGGTTCGAGATCGCATCCGGGCTATTCAAAGTGGGGACTGTTCCAATCGTCCAAGGTGAGGACCGCAATGGAAATGGAACGCTCGATCCCGGCGAGGACTTCGATAGCGACGGCCATCTGGATGTCGTCGAAAAATCACTGCCGAAGACCGTGGACACCAACGCTGACGGCAAACCCGACGCTTGGGACAAGAACAGCATCGGCAAGCCGGTCACGTTTGTCGACGAGGATGGCGACGGCAAGCAAGATGGGGCGAACATCGACAACTTCGTCGTCTCGTTTCTCACCGAGGGACGTTGGCCGAAAGTGGATTGGTCGCTGATCGGGTTCATCGCGGGGTTGGCCGCCATCGCTGGAAACGGCGGGCTGACCAACACGCCGATCAGCAACTTCACGCGAGATCAAGGTTGGGGCATGGGGCATCACGTCGGAGCCATCCCCAGCATCGTCGGTGGGCACGGCATTGAGCTGTCGCATGTCGGCTGCGTGTTTCAGGTCACGGAAGAATCGTTGCCGCGCTGGAAGCGGTGGTATAAGCATGTGGCTCGCGATCAGATTTGTGTCTGGATGATGGCTTGCCTGATCGGCGTGTCGCTGCCGAGCATTCTGTCGGTCGGGTTCATGCCGCGCGGCACCGAAGTGCCGGGCGCTGTGGTGGCCTCAATGACTTCCGAAGGAGTCGCCAAGACCGTCATGAATCCGACTTCCGGCACACTGGCCGCGCTCCCCGCGTTTTCCTGGCTGACCGGATCGAGCTGGTCCGAGGGTCTCCGCATCGCGACGCTGTTTTGCGGATTCCTAGTGTTGATGACCAGCATGATCTCGACGATCGACGGATTCGTGCGTCGCTGGGTCGATGTCTGCTGGACCGCCATTCCGCGCTTGCGGGAGCTCGACACGAAGTTCATCAAGTACCTCTACTTTTTCGTGCTCGTCGGCTATTCGATGTGTTGCCTGACGATCATCTGGCTGGCCGGCAGCGAACCGAGCACCGTCTTCAAACTGGCGACGACCGGCTACAACTTTGCGTTTGCCTTCAGTTGTTGGCACACGATCGTCCTCAACACGACGTTGCTTCCGCGCGAACTGCGCCCGCACATGGCGATTCGCGTGCTGATGGCGATCGGCGGTGTGTATTTCTCATTCCTGGGTGTGATGGGCGTGCTCAAGTTCGCAGGCCTCGTGTGATTTTCGTTCTGAATCGCTTACGATCAATCCGGGCCAGGAACTGCTGGTGAATGGTGGCCGGGGCGACTGGTATGACTGTGCGGAATCAACGAGTTTCCAACTTTTCTCAAGGAGAATTGCTCTGAGCCAGTCCACCCAACCAATTCCCAAAGGTCAAGAGAATCTGATTCCGCACTTGGTATGCGATCCCTGCTCTGAGGCGATCGAGTTTTACAAGAAAGCCTTCGGGGCCGAGGAAATTCACCGCCTGCCAGCACCGGACGGCCATCGAATCATGCATGCGGCGCTTCGCATCGGCAGCAGTTTCCTGTTTCTCGCCGATGACTTTCCGGAATACTGCGGAGGCAAATCGCAGTCGCCCAAGGCCCTGCACGGCACGCCGGTGACGATCCACCACTACGTCGAAAATTGTGACACAGCAATCCAGCGAGCACAGGATGCCGGCGCGACAGTATTGATGCCCGCATCGGACTGTTTTTGGGGAGACCGCTACGGCGTCGTGACCGATCCCTACGGTCACAAATGGTCGTTCGGCACCCACATGAGGGATCTCACGCCTCATGAAATGCAAGAGGCAATGAAGAGCGCTTTCGCACAACAACCGTAGTTTGATTCGATCAATGCTTCACATGCCGACTCCGGCGGTTTCACCGCCAGCGCCGCGCCCACCAAACGCCACGGCACACCGACCGCGGAATCCCGTCAAACCGATAGTCGCATTCGTCGAATCGATGGACGCGGTGGCGGGAGATGTTTTTAAGGGCTCGTCTGGCCATAGGGCTAGTGCCACATCTCTCAAACAACGTTTCACGAAAGCTAGGGTTTGCCATTATTTCGGTGGATGTTTCACGCGAATTGGGCTTGGCTCGGATTGAGCTTTCTGCGAATGGCTCACATATTCGCGATGCAAACACAGGTTGAAACTGGGCGACTTTGGGTTGTGAGAGGCAAGGCTCTAGCCGGCGTCAGCCGGCGGACATCCCCACTTCTGAAGACACTTTTTGAAACACTAAGGACCGGCGCATCAATAACTGTCGTAGCCGAAGTCGCCAGACTTCTGATCTGAACTCTGGCGAGTTCAGCTACATCGGACAGTTATTTCTGCGCCAGTCCTCATCTTCGCTGATCTTCACTAATGACTTCTGGTTGTTCTGCCTTCATGAGCGAAGATCAGTGGAGATCAGCGTTCCTGTTTTCTAAGTCCGTGC
>JAYVSP010000381.1:0-12503 GCA_043775215.1 Planctomyces sp.
ATGCATCGCCGCACTCCAAATGTTGGTCATCATCGGATTTGCCGCCGCGGCGGTCGCTCAGCCGCCGAACGCGCGCATCGGCGAAGTCGTGCCGCGCGACGTGCGCGAGATGTACGACCGCGGCTTGCAGTATCTCGCCACCTCGCAGACCGAGAACGGCGACTGGACCGGTGGCGGCGGCGAGCAAGGGCCAGGAGTCACCGGCTTGGGACTGATGGTCTTCCTGGCATCCGGGGAAGACCCGAACTTTGGACTCTACAGCAATCACGTGCGGCGCTGTTGCCGAAACATCGTCACGGCGCAGAACGCCGGCACGGGATTTCTGGGGCACAGCATGTACCATCATGGCTTCGGCATGTTGGGACTGGCCGAGGCTTACGGGGCCGTCGATGACCGCCATCTCTGGCCGGAGGGAAAGGGAAAGGATCAGCGGTCTGTCGGAGCCGCGTTGGAGTTGGCGGTCCGCGCTGCGATCACCTCGCAGAAGAAGAACTCGACCGGCGCGTGGCGGTACTCACCCGATTCGACTGATGCCGATACGTCGGTCAGCGGAGCGGTGCTGGTCGGTTTGCTGGCCGCTCGAAATGCCGGTATCGAAGTCCCCGATGAGTCAATCGACAAGGCCATCTCGTACTACACCAAGATGACTTCGTCGGCCGGACAGGTCGCATATTCCGGCGGCTTGGGCGGATTCGACGAATCGCTCGCACGCATCTCAATCGGCACGCTCGTGTACGCAATCGCCCGCCGCAAGGATCTGCCACAGTACAAAGCGACGCTCGGTTATTTGGTCAACAAGCTGGAATTCACTGGCCCCTCCGGCCATGGCTGGATGGAGTACCAGCGCTACTATCAGGCTCAGGCGCTGTTCCAAGGGGACGTCGAGTCCTGGGAGAAGTGGAACAAGTTGCTGATCCGCCAACTGAAACAGGCTCAACAGCCGGACGGCAGCTTCAAAGGCCAGTTCGGCCCGGCGACATCCACCACGATGTCGTTGTTGGCGCTCGCATTGAATTACCGTTTCCTGCCGATTTATGAACGCTAGAAAATTTTCAACGCAAAGGCGCAGAGACGCAAAGAGTAAGTATGACCGAGAATGAGATTAGCAAGGTGATTGTTGATGCGGCGATTGAAGTGCATCGGGTGTTAGGTGGGCCGGGGTTGCTCGAAGGAGTTTATGAGGAAGCATTGGCTTGGGAGCTGACGGCGCGTGGGTTGATCGTCGAGCGTCAACAGGAAGTTCCGATCCAATACAAAGGGCATGCGCTGGGATATCCCTTGAAGTTTGACCTGCGAGTCAATGGTTTGGTCCTCGTCGAAAGCAAAGCGACCACGGATTACAACGTCATCTACGAAGTGCAACTTTTGACCTATCTGAGATTGCTGGACCTACATTTGGGTTTGGTTATCAACTTCGGTGAAAAACTGGTGAAGGACGGGATGCACCGTGTGGTAAATCGTCTCGTCGAACAATGAGTCGACAAGTTCAACGCAAAGATGCAAAGAGCGGAACATGATTGAGATGAAGAACCGCGAACGGATGTTTTCAAGAGGTGAGTGTCGCATCATCTCGCAAATCCTCTTGGCGTCTTTGCGTCTTTGCGTTGAAACCTGCCTTGGATTGTTTCTTCTGCTCCCCGCAGTCTCGAATGCTGATGACGCGGTCTTGCACCTGACGAACGGCGGATTCGTGCCGGGTGCGTTGAGAAGTTCGGAGCAGCCGAGCGTCTTGCGTTGGCAGTCGTCGTTCTTCACGCGGCCATTTGAGTTTTCATTAGACGGCGTCAGCGCGGTGCATTACTCAGTGCCTGCCAAATTGCCGAAGCCGACGGGCGAGTATTGCTTTGAACTGGCCGGAGGTGATGTGCTATTCGGCCACCTGTTGGGTCTGAGTGACGATGCGGCAGAATTGCAGGTCGAGCGATTCGGCAAGTTGCATGTGCGACGTGACCAAATTCATCGGCTGTATCGCTGGAGCAGCGGTGCCGATCTGATTTATCTCGGCCCTAATGGTTTGACGGGGTGGAAAGAATCGTCGGACAAGAAGCAGTGGCGCGAAGAAGCGGGACAGCCGATGACGGATCAAGAAGGGACGCACATTCGCGGCGACTTTGGCATCCCGGCTCAGGCGATCATCGAGTTTGAAGTCTCATGGAAGACGAAGCCCGACTTCATCCTGGCGATGGGGATCAACGACAACGACGACGAAACAAGCTTCAAGCGTGCCTATCGTTTCGAGGTCTGGGACAACGAATTGGTGGTTCGCTGTGAACTGGGGCGTGAAGCGGATGTCGGTTCAGTTCAAGAAATCGCAACGGGTGCGGGACGAGCCCATTTGCTGGCGTACCTCGATCAAGAGAAGGGTCGGTTGCTGGTGTTCTCACCCAGCGGCACGCAACGGGCCGAGATCAGCGTAATGCCACGCAAGCAGCAGATTCATTCCGGCCTGCGGCTGACCAACAAGCGCGGCGATGTGCGTTTGGAGCGGCTGCGGATCAGCCGCTGGAACGGCGTCCTGCCGCGCGAGGTGCAGGCGGATAAATCACGATTGCATCGGACCGACGGCTCCATCGTGTACGGTCGGCTGTCCGCATTTGACGCGGTGGCCAAGCAGTTCACCGTACTCGACGGCGACACCGAAACGAAAGTCGCGGCCGACCAGATCGGCAGCGTGTTCCTGTCGCCGCCAAACGACAAGTCGCCGCGCGCGTTCTGCGCGATCTATCAAGACGGCACGCGGCTGAGCGGTGAGCTGACGGGCGTCGGCGACGATCAATTGCAAATCACAAGTCCCAGCATCCGCGAACCTCTGGCCTTGCCGATGTCGCAACTGCGATCGCTGGTCGTCATGGATCATCCGAATTCACAGCCAGCGATGGTCGGCGAAGGACGCGCGGGCAAGTTGCAGATCGAAGGACTGCATCTTCCCGGTCGATTGACGAACGGTCATGAACAGCCGGACGCGAGTTGTCTGGTGTGGCAACCGGATCACAGCACGGTCGGCAGTCCGCTACGGCCCGGCATTTCGGGACGGATCGTCTATCGCGAACCGCCACCGCCGCCCAAGCCAACTCCGCAGCAGCAACAGGTGCAAGTCCAGCGCCCTGTCGGATTCGCCGATGCCTTTTTGAAAGCATTGGCCGGTGGATCCAATCCGGCACAGCCGGTCGCGACGGGAGGACGTCGCTCGCTCCATCTTCGCAGTGGCGACACGATCCCGTGCGATGTGATCAAGATTGACGAGCAGGGCGTGACCATCAAAACACCGCTGTCTGATGCGACGTTTGTCACGCACGACAAGATCAAGGCTCTGGAACTTTCGGCTCCGGATACCCCGCCGAAACTCAATAAGGCTAAGCGTGAGCGGCTGCTCACACTACCGCGACTGCTCAAGGACTCGCCGCCGACGCACTTGATCCGTTCCAAGAACGGCGACTTCCTGCGCGGGCGAGTCGTCGAGTTGGACGACCAGAAGCTCCGCGTTGAAGTGCGCTTGGAGAACAAGATCGTTCCGCGAGACCGAATCGCTCAAATCATCTGGCTGCATCTTGATGAGCTGAAGGATGCCTCGAACGGCACCGGCCAGCCGGGCGGCGTCAGCCCCCGGACGATTTCGTCGCCGGAAACACCGAACAGTCAGGGGCCTGACGGCACCCCGCTCGCCGGAAACAGCGGGCCAACTCGCGTGCAGGCACTGCGGAGCGACGGTATACGGCTGACGTTCTTCCCGGAAAAACTGGAAGACAAGAAGCTCTCTGGAAAAAGTGAGGTACTGGGCACGTGCCACGCCGACTTGGCACAAGTCGATCAGTTGTTGATTGGCAGTGCGATTGAGAAGGCTGCGGCGGACTTGGTGTATCACAAATGGAAACTGCATTACGCGACGGAACCCAAGATCGCACAAGACGTCGACGGCTCGAACCCCGATGGCCGAACTCCCGGAACCGAATCTCCTCTGGTTGGCAAGCCGGCTCCCGAATTTGAATTGGCACTGCTCGACGGCAAGAAATTCCGTCTGGCCGACAGCAAGGGGAAGGTGGTCGTGCTCGACTTTTGGGCCACCTGGTGCGGTCCCTGCTTGCAAGCGATGCCGCAAGTCGACCGGGTTGTTCATGAATTCGACGGACAAGGAGTGCAATTGATCGCCGTCAACTTGGAAGAGCCGGCCAAGCAAATCACCGCCATGTTGGAACGGCATAAGCTGCAAATGACTGTGGCACTCGATCAAGACGGCGTGGTCGCCCACAAGTACGAAGCCACGGCGATCCCGCAAACCGTGATCATCGACCGCGAGGGCAAAGTCGCCCACCTGTTCGTCGGTGGCGGCCCGCATCTGGCCGAACAACTGCGCGAAGCGCTGCGCGGCGTGTTGGCCGGAAACGGCGATCCGGCCAAGGTAAAGCCTGCGCCATGATCGTTCATGCGATGCGAATTCCGGTTGTGCCGCATTGTGTGTCATGGTGTGTTTCAGACCGCGAGGATTCTGGGCTTAATCCACCAGCTTTGCTTGAATTCTCTACGGACTTGCATAGGCTCGAAACCTTCAGTACGTCATCAGCAGGAACACGCTCGCTTTCTGTTCCAATGATCTCTCCGAGCCGGACGTTAGTGCGTTCCGGCTGGTTGGGGGTTCGTGCCTCAAGTGCCCCGACAGTCGCACGCATGGCAGTGTTGCCACACCGAGAGTGAGTTGAGTTATGAATCCATTGAACCTGTTCCGAAAATCTCGCAGTACGGCGGTGGCTCCGCTGGCACATCTGACGTTTGCTCATACGTCGGCCGGGCGGACGATCATGCGCACGGGAACCATTTTGAAGGAGCAGGTGTGGTTGTGGCCGATTATTGCCGTCGTGGTGTTGGCGGGCGTTGGCATCGGAGTGAGTAGTGCAATTCGGACGACCATGAAGTCGAGCTTTCAATCGCAGTTGCAGACACTGCTCAATGTCGAGACGGCGATGCTGGAGACGTGGCTGAAGACTCAGGCAGCGGGTGTGGAGACTCAGGCCAATAGCCGGCCGGTGCGGGATCTGATCGAAAAGCTGATTACGATCCATGATGACGGATCGCAACTTCGCAGCGAGCCGAATCAGCCGACTGCTGCGCTTTCGACCACGGCGCAGCTTGGTGCTCAGTTGGGAAAAGAACTGGGCGTCGGAATGGTCTCACACGATTTCGTGGGTTACTTCGTGACGGATCGCAAGCAAAAGATCTTGGCGTCCTCAGAGCCGGAGTTGGTCGGCCGCACGGTCGCCGAATACGAAAACTTCTTGACGCGAACTTTCGAGGGGACGACCGTGTTCAGCACGCCGATGCCGAGCATTGTGTTGATGAAGGATGAGCGCGGCCGGATGCGCACGGGACAGCCGACGATGTTTGTAGCGGCACCGGTGCGTGACGCCGGCTTTCAAGTGGTCGGCGCGTTGGCCATGCAGATCAAGCCCGAGCGTGAGTTCACGCGCATCTTGCAGCTTGGTCGCATCGGCGCTTCCGGCGAGACGTATGCGTTCGACAAACGTGGACTGCTCGTTTCAAACAGCCGCTTCGATGAGGACTTGATGTTGCTCGGCCTGTTGCCGGATGAAGAGGGTGCGAAGTCGATCCTCTCGCTGACTCTCAGAAACCCCGGCGGCAACATGATGGAGGGATATCGCCCGAAGGTGCGACGCGCCGAGTTGCCGCTCACGAAGATGGCCGCGAAGGCGACGGCGGGGGAAGCGGGAGTCGATGTCGATGGTTATCCCGACTATCGCGGCGTGCCGGTCGTGGGTGCCTGGACCTGGCTGCCCAAGTATCAGATCGGCGTCACGACCGAGGTCGATTACGACGAAGCGTTCCGTCCGCTGACGATCGTGCAATGGATGTTCTTCGGGATTTACACGTTGCTCGGCGTTTCATCGGCGGTGATCTTCGGCGGCACGCTGATCGTTGCTCGGCTGCGGCGAGAAGCTCAGAAGGCCGCCATTGAGGCCAAGAAACTGGGCCAGTACGTCCTCGATCGCAAGCTCGGAGCGGGCGGCATGGGAGTCGTCTACAAAGGTCACCACGCGATGCTGCGGCGCCCCACGGCGATCAAAATGCTCAACGTGGATCTGGTTAACGACGAGTCGATTCAGCGATTCGAGCGCGAAGTGCAAATCACGTGTCAGCTCAACCATCCGAATACCGTCGCGGTGTACGACTATGGCCGCACTCCCGAAGGTGTGTTTTATTACGCGATGGAATATCTCGACGGCATTGACTTGCAAGTACTGGTCGAACGTTATGGACCGCAGTCCGAAGCTCGCGTCATTCACATTCTGACTCAAGTCTGCGGATCATTGTTCGAGGCACACTCGCAGGGGCTGGTTCATCGAGACATCAAGCCGGCGAATATCATGCTCAACCGGCGCGGGACCGAACCGGACCTCGTCAAGGTGCTGGACTTCGGCTTGGTCAAGGCGCTCGACGAGAAGAAACAGTCCGGGATGACCAGCAGCGGGCTAACGGGCACACCTCTGTACATGTCGCCAGAAGCCATTCAGTCGCCGAACGCGATCGACACGCGCAGCGACATCTACGCCGTCGGAGCGGTCGGTTACTTCCTGCTGACCGGCCAACCGGTCTTCTCATCGTCGTCGTTGGTGGAACTGTGTCGTCAACACGTCTCGCAAAACCCGGACCCGCCGTCGCACCGGCTCGGCAGAGCCGTCTCGCCAACGCTGGAGAATGCGCTCCTCGCGTGTCTGGAAAAGAACCGCGCTAAACGCCCGCAGACTGCGCGCGATCTTGCCGTGATGCTCTCGAAAACCCCCACTGCTAAAACGTGGTCGCTCGACGAAGCCGATGCTTGGTGGGGCCGCCACGAACGCGGCCAAGAGCAAACGCCGTCAAGAAATCCAGACGCACCCCCGGCCACTGCGACGGATACCGTTTCCTACTCTCCCGCTTCGGCAGCGACGCCGTCACACGGCACTCACATGCCCGTCCAGAGCGGCCTCGCCCGAACGGCTGCTGGCGTCGATGCGGCCTTCGATGTATCGGAGAACGCGCAAACCATCATCGGCCAAATAACGCCTACTGACCTCTGACTCGCTACAGTGGCCGGCATGCCGGACATCGTGCTGACCACACTGAATGCCAAGTACCCGCACTGCGCGTTCGGGCTGAGATACTTGTGGGCTAATCTCAGAGACCTGCGGCCACGCGCAGAGATCGTCGAGTTCACGATCAACGATCCAACACTCGATCTGCTTGACGAGATTCTAATTCGGCAGCCGAAGATCATCGGGTTCGGAGTTTACATCTGGAACGTCGAGCAAACGACACGGCTCGTCGCGGATCTGAAGCGGTTGCGGCCAGACATGATCGTCGTGCTGGGAGGGCCGGAAGTCAGCTTTGAATGCGACGAGCAGCCAATTGTCGCATTGGCCGACTACGTCATCACTGGCGAGGGGGATGTGGCCTTCGGACGGCTATGCCGCGAACTTCTGGAGGGACGACGGCCGAATGAAAAGATCATCGCGGCCGAAGTGCCTCGGCTGGATGAATTGGTCCTGCCCTACGAATTTTACTCGGACGAAGACATCGCGCATCGAGTGATCTATGTCGAGGCGTCGCGCGGCTGCCCCTTCACGTGCGAGTTCTGTTTGTCGGCCTTAGACATCCCGGTGCGGCAGTTTCCGCTCGATCCGTTTTTGGCCGCGATGCAATCGCTGTTGGACCGCGGTTGCCGAGTCTTCAAGTTTGTCGATCGGACGTTCAATCTGAATCCGCGCGTCAGCCGTTCGATCTTGCAGTTCTTTCTGGAGCGGATGCGGCCAGAGTTGTTTCTGCATTTCGAAATGATTCCTGACCGGCTGCCCGACGCGTTGCGAGAACTCATCGTTCAATTTCCAGCCGGTTCACTGCAATTTGAGGTCGGCGTCCAGACCTTCAATGATGACGTGGCCGTACTGATCAGCCGGCGGCAGGACAACGAGCAGCTTGCCGCCAACTTTCGGTTTCTACGAGAACAGACCGGCGTCCACATTCATGCCGACCTGATCGCCGGGCTGCCGGGCGAACCACTGGAGAGTTTCGCGGACGGCTTCGACCAGTTGCTCGCTCTTCGGCCGCAAGAGATTCAAGTCGGCATTCTCAAGCGATTGCGAGGCACGCCGATCATTCGGCACGATGCGGCCGAAGCGATGGTTTACAGCCCGCACGCTCCGTATGAAGTGCTCTCCACGCGCCTGCTGGATGCTGAGACGCTCGGCCGAGTGCGTCGCTTTGCCCGCGTGTGGGATTTGCTTGGCAACAGTGGCAACTTTGTCGAAACATTGCCGCTGCTGTGGCAGGATCAATCACCGTTCTGGTCGCTCTGGCGATTGACCGAATGGTTGCACGAACGGCTCGGTCGATTCGGCGGAATTCCGCTGATCAAGCTGGCGGAACTTTTGTTTGTGTATTTGACGACAGATCGGCCAGTCGATGAAGTCGGTCCGATGCTGTTGAGAGACTATCAACGCGGTGGCCGCAGCGACGTGCCACTGTTTTTGCGCGCGTTCTCGCGGACGGAAGTGGTCAACCCTCGGCGTGAGGAGGCTCGCGCCGCCATTCGCCTGCCGCGGCAAGCGCGGCACGTTCAAAATTGAGACGAGTGAGGAAGCTTATTTTCCGCCCTTCATTTTTCGCCAACCCGCATCCGTCGATCCTCCAGTGACTGGCAAAAAATGGAGGGCGAAAAATGAAAATTATCCGACCCTCAAGGGGCGGACTACAGATTCCGCAGCTTCAAGCGAGTGAAAGGCAGAAGCGTGATTCAATCATTCCTGCGGTTTGGGATCGTCACCGTTGTGTTCGTGGCGGCAACGAATGTTGCGCTGGCTGACGAACTGCTTTCCCAACAAGCTTTCGCCGCCATGAAGCGCGCGGTTGAGTTCTATTCTCGGCACGTGGCGGCTCATGGCGGTTACGTTTATCGCTACAGTCACGATCTCGCCAAACGAGAAGGCGAAGGTAAGACTGGTCCGGACACCGTCTGGGTACAGCCGCCCGGCACGCATCGGTCGGAGCCGCTTATCTCGATGCCGACGCACGCACGCACGAAGCGTATCTGCTGGAGGCCGCCCGCGTTCCTGACACCTTTTCCTTTCCACCTTTTCCTTTCTGAGTGCCGTCAGCCGAGACGTTCGGCGCGGGCGTTGTCGTGGTCGCAGTGATTGTTGTTCCAATCGTGCTGCTTGACCCCGGCGAGCTGAGTCGTGCGGCCGATTTGACGCGCGGGCTGAAGCTGCAGATTCTGCCGTTATCACAGTGCGTCTTCGATGATTGGCGGACATTTTGCGGGAATCATCACAGACCCTGGAAATAGAACGGAAGCCGTCTTGCTCGATCCGATTATCCGACCTAAGTTTCAAAGTCAGCTTGAATCTGACTGCTCCGCAAGCGCATTTCGAGTGACTTCAATTTCACGCCGGGCCAGTTCCTCCCTTTTTCGTCCCGCCGATTCCTTCGGCAGCAGGAGACCAATTCATGTTCGTGTCAGTTTGCTGGAAGAAGCTGTTTCAAGTTGGCTCGCAACAACGTCGTCGAACGGGAACTGCGGCGACGTTCGCATCCGGTTCTGCGCACGTCGAGCGATTTGAGACCCGCTGTTACCTGAGCATTTCGTCGATCTTCGATGCCACGGCAGGCGCGTTGGCCATCACGAGTAACGCCGCGGACGCGATCACTGTCGGAGTGGGTGTTGACGGCAATGTAACCTTGAATGGAGCGACCTTAAACGCCACAACGAACGGCGTCGCTGGCCCGGTCGCGGCAAATGCGGTCACGACTCTGACGGTGACGGGTGGCTCCGGCAACAACCGCATCGACCTCAGCGGCGTTTCGACGGCGGCGGGATTCACAATGCTGACGACCGTCAACATCGACGGTGGCGCGGGCAGCGACAGAATCACAGGCAGTGCGCTCGCCGACAACATTCAAGGCGGCGCGGGCAGAGACATCTTGAATGGTCTCGGCGGCAACGACTCGCTCTTGGGAGGCGTCGGCAATGACGTGCTCAGCGGCGGCGACGACAACGATAGCCTCGATGGTGGCAACGGAAACGACTCGCTCGATGGCGGCGCTGGTGATGATGTTGAATCCGGCGGGAACGGCAAGGATACGCTCGGCGGAGCGGCGGGAAATGACTCGCTCAGCGGCGGAGCGGCCAACGATCAACTCACGGGCGGCGACGGGCAAGATTCGCTCGATGGCGGCGTCGGAAGTGACTCGCTCGACGGCGGGGCGGATGACGATACCGAGATCGGTGGCGCAGGCAACGACACGTTGCAAGGGGACGACGGCGATGACTCGCTGAGTGGTGGCACTGAGAACGACAACATCCAAGGTGGCACGGGAGACGACAGCATCGACGGCGGTGCGGGCAACGACATCGAGGACGGTGGCGTCGGTGATGACACCGAACTCGGCGGAGACGGAAACGATAACGTGCAAGGGGGCGACGACGATGACTCGTTGGACGGTGGCGCTGGAAACGACAACGTTCAAGGTGGCAACGGAGCCGACAACCTCAACGGCGGCCTGGGCAACGACGTCGAAGACGGCGGTGCCGGGAACGATGTCCTGTTCGGCGGTAACGGGGCCGATCAGCTCAACGGCGGCAGGGACGACGATCAGATCAATGGCAACAACGGCAACGACACGCTCAACGGTGGCGATGGCAACGACATCGAGAATGGCGGGAACGACAACGACTCGCTCATCGGCGGCGCGGGAACCGACAACCTCAGCGGCGGCGATGGCAACGATAACGAGGACGGCGGCGATGACTCCGACACGGTCAACGGAGGAACGGGCAATGACATCCTCAAGGGAGGCGCTGACCTCGCGGCCGACTCGCTGAACGGCGGCGTCGGAAATGACAACATTGATGGCGGCGCGGGCGACGACTCGCTGGATGGCGGCGCCGGAGCCGACACCGAAGCGGGCGGCCTCGGCGACGATTCGATCACTGGCGGCGCGGGCAATGACAAAGTCAACGCCGGCGATGGCGACGACTCGGTTGATGCCGGCGACGGCGACGACAGCGTTGATGGCGGCACTGGTGACGATGTCGAATCAGGCGGTGAGGGCAAGGACACGCTGACGGGTGGTGATGGCAACGACACCGAAAATGGTGACGGCGGCGATGACTCGCTCGCGGGCGGCACTGGCAGGGATCAACTGAATGGCGGCGACGGCAACGATGTCGAACAAGGCGGCGAGGACGACGACACCGTCGGCGGCGGTCTCGGAAACGACTCGATCCAGGGAGACGATGGGAACGACGTCCTGACAGGCGATGACGGCGACGATTCACTCGAGGGCGGAGCCGGCAACGACGACATGGAAGGCGGAACCGGCAATGACGCCGAACAAGGTGGCGATGGCGACGACACGGTCTTCGGCGGTGAGGGTGATGACCAAATCGACGGCGGGTCCGGAACCGACAACGTCACCGGAGGCGATGGCAACGACGACATCAGCTTCGACGGCAACGACAACGTCAACGCCGATGGCAACAACGACCAGAACGAAGGGGACGACGACTTGCTAAGTGCAGTGGGTCAGGCTTTCTAGCCTGACCTGTCGCGAGTGTTGGTCAGGCTGGAATGCCTAACCTACTTTGCCGACCAGTCCGCCAGACGACTGTTCACGGGATCTCAGGCTTCCGAAGTCTCAAAGACTTCGGAAGCCTTTTTCTTTTTCCGCGAACAGCCGTGGGAAAAGTCGCCAACCGAACGAACCGTTCAGCGAAGCGCCCCGAATGCTTTCAATCGGATGTTACGGAACTCGACGCGGTCGCCGTGACCGAGAAAGCCGATGTGGCCGGTCGTTCGCTTGAGGCCGGGATGCTCGGCGCCGTCCATCGTGCCGTTCTTGGTGGCTTCGTCGAGGTCGGAATCGACGATCGTTTCGCCATTGAGCACGACTTTGATTTTGCGGCCTTGGACCGTGACCTCTTGCGAATTCCATTCGCCCAACGGTTTCAGAAAATCACGTTTGGCCGGCTGAATGCCGTAGACCGAGCCGTGATACTGATACGCCTTCAGCTCTTTGTACTTCTCAGCGGCGTTGTCCAGGATTTGCAGTTCGGTTACGTCGAGATGCAGATTCCCCTTCGCCACGTTCGGACAACGAATGCCCAAGCCGTTGTTGGCTCCGGAGGTCAGTTTGAATTCGAACCGCACGATGAAGTCGGCGTACTCCTTTTCGGTCAGCAAGTTGCCGGCCGTCCCGGTCACACAGACGATCGCTCCGTCCTCAACTTTGTAGGCGTCTTTCGCACCGGCCCAGCCTGCGAGCGTCTTGCCGTCAAACAACGACACAAATCCGGCTTCGTTCGGCGTCTTGTCGTCGGCGACGAGCGGCGCGAGACAGGTGAAGAAAAGGTGTTAGGAACGAATGGCATGTAGTTTAGCTGTAACTCCAGTCTGGAAAATGGTGTAGGAGAAAGAGCGGCCTGCGTGTGATGATTGGCGGTGGGTAACAACCGTTAA
>JAYVSP010000382.1:0-10459 GCA_043775215.1 Planctomyces sp.
CGCCAATGAAGTCGCCGTGGCGATCAACGGCCTGGGGCTGGGACCGAAGTACGTCGGCATGTACGCCTACAACAAGCATTCGGCCCCGCCTAAGATCAAGGTCCATCCAAACGTGATCCCCAGCGCCACGACCGCCTTCATCGGTGGCGGCTTCACGTTCGATCAGGTGGTTGAAGGCTGGCAGGCTCAGGGGGCGACGCTCGGCGTCTATGACTATCTCAGCGTCGTCGATTGGGATTGGAATCTGCCGCGCGGCGCAAAGGCGTCTCGCCCCTCGACGATCGCGGCGTTTCTCCCACGCATTCATCAGCAGGGGATCCGCTTCTACGATGCTGAGTCGGGTGACTGCTGGGGTCCGTGCGGTCTGGGCTACTACGTCGCCAGCCGCGTGCTGTGGGATGTCACCGAAGCGAAGCAGCTTGAGACGCTGGTCGAAGACTTTCTCGACAAGGCGTTCGGATCGGCGAAGGAGCCGATGCGCGAGTTCTACCGGCTCATCACCGAGGACACGCAGCGGCGTCCACCGTCGGACCTGCTGGGCCGGATGTACCGGCAGCTCGATGCCGCCCGCCGCACGACGAGCGATCCAAAAGTGCTGGAGCGGCTCGACCATCTCACGCTCTACACGCGGCATGCCGAGTTGTACTACGCGCTGGCCAGCGGCGGCGGCTCGGTGGAAGAGGTTGCTCGCCACGCCTACCGCATGCGGAAGACGATGATGGTTCACAGCTACGGCCTGTGGGCGCGGCTGATCAGCCAGCAGGCGGCCCTCACGCCGAACCATCCGCTGAAGAGCGAACAGCCATTCGCGGCGGAGGAACTCGCGAAGATCCTGTCCGACGGAATCGCCCGCAATCAGCCGGTCGATCCGGGATTTGCCAGCGTCGAGTTCAGCCGCAACCTGATCCCCGCGGCCGCGCGGTTGAAGTTGCCGAAGACTCCGCCGGGCAGTTTCCCCACCGCAGCGCAGGACCATCAGCAGTATTTCCTCTGGGTTCCCGACGGCGCGGGCCGCGTTGATCTGAAGATCACGGTCGAGAAACGCTGGCTCAACCGGCTGCCCAAGGTGAGCCTCTATTCGCCGCTGGAGGTCACGCTAAACGCGGTCGCCAGTGATGAGAACTACAAGGCCGACGGCAAGCCGTATGACATCTCGCTCAAGACACCGCACGCCGGATTGCATCGGGTCGAGACGTTCGACGGAGGCGACTACACGCGCATCGTCTGGTTTAACGGGATGCCGGTCACAATCGGGGGAGACAAAAGGGGTCAGGACTGGGTCAGGACTCTTTGTGTTGCTCCGTTGGAAAAGAGACCTGACCCCTTTTGCCCTTCCTGACCCCTTTTGCCCTTCTGCCCCTTTTGCCCTTCTGCCCCTTTTGCCCTTCCCTTCCAAAGGTTTTAGGAGCACCGGAGGGGACCGCTCGTCGGAACCAACGAGAATTCGAGACGTTTCTACCTACTTTTGAGATGCACGCCCTGTTTGTCTGAGTTGACCGTCGTACCGTCCACTTCTACGCTATCACTCGTTTGTATTCGGTGGTAAACACAAAAACTGTTTTTGTATCGATTCATTCAGATACGTTATACCTCATTAGGCTGAAAGGAACTTTGAGATGAGCCATCCGTTTAAACTAATTCGTCGCACTCACGGTTTTACTCTGATCGAACTGCTCGTGGTGATCGCGATTATCGCTATCTTGATCGCGTTGTTGCTGCCAGCCGTGCAACAGGCACGCGAAGCTGCGCGGAGATCACAATGCAAGAACAATCTCAAGCAATTGGGACTGGCACTGCATAATTATCACGACACAATTCGTACCTTCCCCCCTGGCGCAATCCAAAACTTCGCAGGAAATGCGCAAAATGAGGCCACTTGGATATCGATGATTCTTCCCTACATCGATCAGGCTCCGCTCTACAAACGAGCGAACTGGAGTTCGTGCTTTGGATGTGTCGCTGCGCCAGGTAACCCGTCCTACGAGATCGTCTCCGTATCGATACCAGGAATGGAGTGCCCGTCGGACGGGCAGGTGGCGCTTGCCTTGGGGGCCTTTCGCCGGGGCAATTACGCCGCCAACTCCGGTATTGGCCCCTTGACCAGCACGTCGGACCCCAATGATCCCACTCGCATTAGCGGACCTTTCACGATGAACAGCCGCAGGCGGATGAGCGACATCACCGACGGCACCAGCAGTACTGTGCTTGTGAGCGAACTTTTGAAGGTTGAGGGCAATGATTTTCGTGGAGTCATGCACTATCCAGAGGGTTCCCTTTATCAGCACGATCAGACCCCCAACAGCAGCGTCCCGGATCGATTTCGCACAAGCTTGTGCGTCTCCACCTCAGTTGCCCCGTGTACGGGAACTTATACCGCTTATAACAACCGGTCCATCGTTCTTACTTCCCGCAGCTTGCACTCCGGTGGGGTGCATACGCTGCTGGCAGATGGTGCTGTTCGGTTCATAAATAACAGCATCAATCGCCTCACTTGGCAAGGGCTTGGAACCCATAACAAGCGCGAGCAACTCGGAGAGTTTTGATTTGAAGACCACCTCGTCCGTACTGACTAAACCTCAAAGTCGAAGGACGCAGGCAGCTTGGCTCAGAATCGGTTGTTTTCTCACGTCAAATCAGCTTCGCATCGCCGACCAATTCACTTCTCACAGACCGTCTTCGACGGACAATTTGTACTTTCTCGTCACACATATTGAGTGATCCTACAATGAATTATAAGTATTATCGAAGTGCTGCATCGGTGACGCCTGCCTTATCTGTTAGCGTTTGGATCATAGCTCTGATGACGAACTTCACAGGTTGCGGCGGATCGGTCGGTCCCGAAAGAGCGACGGTCATCGGAAATGTGACGCTTGATGGGATGTCCGTCGAGGAGGGCTCTATCGCATTCATCCCGACGGGACAAACAACCGGTCCGACCGCTGGGGCCGTGATTAAGGATGGTCGGTACGTCACGCCAGATGGCACCGGTCCGGTTCTAGGAGCTCACCGCGTGGAGATCACCGCTTTTCGTCGCGGCACGAAGGTTGAGTCCGCGGGTGTTGGTGGAGCGACGTCCGGCCCTTCCGCTTCCAGTAATGTTGAACAGATCGAAATGTACATACCGAAGCACTACAACAAAAACAGCAAATTGTCTGTCGACATTAAGTCGGGGAGGAATCAGAAAGACTTCGCGCTCAACTCGAAGGAGACGAAAGACTGACGGGAGTCCTCGAACATGTCGCAAGAAACTTGGGGCATGACCACATTGCTGCGAATCGGACATTGCTTCCGGCGGCTACAATTTCACTCAGGCTACGCAAAGAGTTCGCGCACCACATTCCCCTCGACATCGGTCAGGCGGAAATCGCGGCCGGCGTGGCGGTAGGTCAGACGCTCGTGATCCAGGCCAAGCAGATGCAAGATCGTGGCGTGGAAGTCGTGGATGTGGACTTCGTTCGCGGCGACTGTGCAACCGTAGTCGTCGCTCGCGCCGTAGCTGAAGCCGCCTTTCACACCGCCGCCGGCCATCCACGATGAGAAAACTTCGGCGTGGTGCTCGCGGCCCTTCGCGTCTTTGCCAGTATTGAAGGGGGTGCGACCGAACTCGGTCGTCCACACGACGAGCGTGTCGTCCAGCATCCCACGCGACTTCAGATCCTGCAGCAGTCCGGCGATCGGCTGGTCCACGTTCTTGGCCAGCGGCCCGTGAGTCGCCATGTCGCCGTGAGCGTCCCAGTTGTTCGATGCGCCGGTGTCGATCAACTCGATGAAGCGGACGCCTCGCTCGGCCAGACGCCGCGCCATCAGACACTGCCACGCGAAGCCCTTCGTGCTGCCGCGCGGCAATCCGTAGAGCTGCAACGTCGCGTCGGTTTCACGCGTCAGGTCGAACGCCTCAGGCGCAGCGGACTGCATGCCGAACGCCGTCTCGAAGGACTTGATGCGCGCGGTGAGATTCGCGTCACCTTCGCGATTTGCGAGATGCCGGCGGTTGAATGCCTGAGTCAGACCGAGTTCCAGTTCCTGCAACGTGGCGGCCGGCTGGCGTCGTTGAATGTTGGCAATCGGCTCGGCGCCGGGTGCGACGGGTGTTCCTTGATGACAGCCCGGCAAGAAGTCTGAAGCCCAGACTTGCCCGCCGGCATACGGTGTCAACGGAGCCAGCACGATGAACGAAGGCAGATTCTGGTTGCTGGTCCCCAAGCCGTGACTGACCCACGAACCGATGCTCGGCCGCGCGAATGTCACCGAGCCGGTGTGAATGCCCAGCGTCGCCTGAAAGTGATCGGCATGGTCGTTTCGCATCGAGCGGATCAGGCAGAGGTCATCGGCGCACTCGGCGATGTGCGGGAACAGGTCGCTGATCCACAGACCGGACTCACCGCGCTGTTTGAATTCCCACTGCGGGCGTTTGAAGTATTTCTCGACGACCCGATTGTTGGGAGCGAACGCCTCCAGCATCTTCGCGGGAACTTGATACGCCTTGTTGTGATCGGCGAAGAGCTTTGGGCGGTAATCAAACGAGTCAACATGCGAAGCACCTCCGCTCATGTTCATGAAGATGATCCGCTGGGCAAGCGGCGTGAAGTGCGGCGGCCTCGGCGCGAGAGGGTTTGCGTCGTCTGACTTGCCATCCGCCGCCAGCAGTTCGGAAATGATCCCCGGCAACAGCAGCGACCCGCCGACGAGCGACTGCACCACGGAGCGGCGAGAACAGAAACAACGATTGGTCTTCATGGAGAAACTTTCGATGTGTCGTAGCCACGCTCGCCAGAGCGTGGGCTTGTTGGTCACTCGGCCCACGCTCTGGCGAGCGTGGCTACGAAGGCTCACGTGGCTACGCAGGCTCACGTGGCTACGCAGGCTCAATCGACAAACACGAATTCATTGCTGCTGATCAGGACGCGAGCCAGCGCGGACCAGGTCTTGAGTTCCGCCTGGTCGGGCGGTGTCTTCAGTTCCGCGAGCTGTTCGCGGTATTGCTTCAGGAAGTTGACACATTCTTGCTGTTCGTCAGAAGTCGGTGAGCGGTTCCAAGCGATCTGATACGCGGCGGCAATCCGCGCCGGCTCGTCGGTCGCCGACCCGATGACTCGCGAAGCGAACTTCGCGGACTCCGCATGCGCGAGCGGGTCGTTCATCACGAACAACGCTTGCAGCGGCGTCGTGCTGGGCAGCCGGACGCCGGTGCTGGAACTCGGATCGGCTCCGTCGAAGAGTGCCAGATACGGGTGCTTCTTCAGACGCTGTTGCATCAGATAGATGCTGCGGCGACGAGTCTCATACGCGGCGACAAACGGATTGTGCTGCGTCCAATCCCAAGTGTTTTGCGGCGGGAACGGGTGCGTCCCCGCCGGTGACTCGTCCAGATCTCCACCCACGAAGAGCAACGTGTCCCGAATGGACTCGGCATCCAGGCGATAGCGATTGAACTTCCAGAGCAGTTCATTGTTCGGATCGAGTTGCGCGTTCTTGGCGATGGACGGGCTGTGATCGGCACCGCTGGTGAGTTGCCATGATTGGGACAACAGAATCAGTTTGTGCATCGCCTTCACCGACCAGCCGCTTTCCGCGAAGCGACTCGCGAGAAAGTCGAGCAGTTCGGGATGTGTTGGAGCCTGGCCACGCGCTCCGAAATCGTTCGGAGTCTGCACGATCCCACGCCCGAAATGAAACTGCCAGATGCGATTCACCATCACCCGCGCCGTGAGTGGATTTTTTGGGTCCGTGATCCACTCGGCCAGTTGCAGCCGGCCGCTGGTGGCTGTGTCCTTCGGCAGTTCATTCCCGCCGAGGATCGCCGGAAAATGGCGAGGCACTTCATCACCGAGTCGTTTGGGATCACCACGCAACTGCATCTTGGTGTCGGCCGATGTTCCGTCGGCAACGGCGTATGCTTCGGCGATGGCAGGGGCTTCCCCAGCAACGGCTGTTCGTTTCTTGCGAGCCTCGGCCAGTCCCTTCGCAGCGTTATCGATGGCGGCCTTTTTGTCCGGACCATCGGGCAGCTTCTTCGCTTCGGTATCAGCGGCTTCGAGAGTTTTGATCTCGGCGTCGATCGCCGCGAGTTTCTCGCGAAGCGGTGCGAGCAGCGCGTCGATTTCAGCCTGAGTCATCAGCGGCACGAAGTCCGCTTGCTTCTTGTCGGCCTCGGCTCCGGGGAAGGGATATCGCGTGCTCTCAAAGATGCCGTACAGCCCGTAGTAGTCACTCATCGTGAAGGGATCGAACTTGTGATCGTGGCAGCGAGCACACGAGATGCTCGAACCCAGGAACGCTCGGCCGAGATTGTCGATCGTGTCTTCCAGAGTGAGATGATGCTCGCCCATGCGGCTGCCACCGAAACGCCGCGCGATGGCCAGATAACCGGTCGCGGTGATGCGCTCGAACCGCTCGGCGTCCGTTCCGCTGGAGAGTAAATCACCGGCGATCTGCTCGCGCAGGAACCGGTCATACGGCAGGTTCTGATTGAACGCGCGAATGACCCAGTCACGATACCGATGAGCTTGAGGCACCGGATAATCCGAAGCATTCCCGCAGGTGTCGGCGTAGCGCACGACATCAAGCCAGTGACGTCCCCATCGCTCGCCATAGCGGGGCGAATCGAGCAGACGATCGACGACCTTGTCGAAAGCCTGTGGCGAAGTATCCGCCAGGAAGGCATCCATCTCGGCCGGAGTGGGCGGCAGACCGGTGAGGTCGAATGTGACTCGTCGCAACAACGTCCGCGCATCGGCCGCAGGTGCTGGCCTCACGCCGGCCTCTTCCAACCGCGCGAGGATGAAGTTGTCGACGGCAGTGCGCGGCCAAGCGACGATTCCGACGTTGGGAACGGTCGGATCTTTGACGGGTTGAAATGACCAGAACGTGCGTCCGTCTTCAAGGCTCATTCCGTACTTTGGACGCGTACTCAACTCCTCCGCTTTCAATGCAGCCTTGCGCGGATCGACCGCTCCATTCTTCACCCACGCTTCCAAGTCGGCGATCTGGGTGTCGGTCAGTTTCTGTTTCGGAGGCATCCGCAGGTCTTTGTCAGTCTGCCGCACCGCGAGAATAAGCAGGCTCTTCTCTGGATCACCGGGGACAATCACCGCACCGGAGTCTCCTCCGCGCATCCAGCCATCGCGAGAGTCCAGCAACAATCCTCCCTGGCGTTTTTTGCTGTCGCGGCTGTGACACTCGGAGCAGTGCGTCACCAAAATCGGCCGGATCTTCTGTTCAAAGAACTCGACTGCCTCGGCCGGAGGCTCGGCTGCATGAATCGCACACGTTCGGCCGGCCAGTAACAGCAGCCCCGCGATCAGCGGTCTCACGTTGGTCATCGAGTTCATGAGAAATAGGCGGCAATCGAAGCGCATTGGAAAGTAACCTCTGCCAGAATGAATCACACGGCAGCGCATAGTATTCTGGATTCTGACGAGAATGAAACTAACCCGAAGCGCGAGCGAGGGCGAGCGCTTCACAACGCTTGGCCGCGCGAAATGAGTTCTGTGAAGCGTTCGCCCTCGCTGACGATCTTTGAAGTTGCGCTTTCGCTCATCCATTGAGTGCGATGGCTACGGTACTTTTCCGCGACATCCGGGAGGAATTCGGTTTTGCCGAGTAGGAAGGTAAACAATGTCAGGGTAAAAAATCAAAACAGATCATTGAAAAGACGACCACATTCGGAGTTTCGTGCTCATTTTTTACCCAACACTTTTTTACCTTTCCGCTGAAGAGTCCTTGTGAAATTCTCGCAGCCTTCGCGGCTTCACGCTTCACATCATTCTGCCCGCCATCATTCTGCTCGACTCGATTTTGCAGAATGATGGATGGGCAGAATGATGTGGTGAGTGAATGGCATTAAAAATGTGATTCCGCGCGTGAAGGAAAGAAAACAGCGCAACTTCAAAAGGCGTGAGCGAGGGCGAGCGCTTCACAACGCTTGGCCGTGCGAAATGAGTTCTGTGAAGCGTTCGCCCTCGCTCGTGCTTCGGGTTAGTGTGCTGTCCCACACGGATGAAACCGAGACGAACATGAATCAACGAATGACCTTCTACTTTGTGGCGCTGTTGCTCGGCTTGTTTCGTCAGGTTGCGGCTGACGACGCGGCGGATCTCAGTCAGCTTTTTCCGGACGTGCTCACCAAGGAGCAGCGGAGCGAGGCGGCGGGGATGATCGACCGTGATATTGCTCGCCGTTCCGCCGCCGTCAACGCCCGCAATCGCGCGGAGTGGGCGGCGATCACGACTCGCGAACAGTGGGAAAAATACCGCGACGAGCGGATCGAGCGGTTACGTCGTTCGCTCGGCGAATACCCGACGCCGCCCGCGAAGCTGAATTCGCGAGTCACCGGAACGATCGACGGCGATGGCTTCCGAATCGAGAACGTCATGTACGAAAGCCGGCCGGGAATTTGGGTGACCGCCAACCGGTATGTCCCCGCAAAACCGACGTCGTCGATGCCGGGGATTCTGATTGCGCACGCTCATCATCGGGACAAGCCGCAGAGCGAACTGCAAGACATGGGGATGACGTGGGCACGCGCCGGTTGTGTCGTGCTGGTGCTCGATCAAGTCGTGTACGGCGAACGTCGAGCACACCCGTTTCACCGCGCCGAGGACTTTGCGAAACCGTTCCCAACGAGCCGGCAAGATTACCGCTTTCGCTATGACATCGGCATGCAGCTTCAGCTTCTCGGCGACAGCCTGATGGGTTGGATGGTGTGGGATCTGATGCGTGGCGTCGATCTGTTGCTGACAGGGGAGGGGATTGACTCGCGGCGGATCATTCTGCTCGGCGCAGTCGCGGGGGGCGGCGATCCGGCGGGAGTCACGGCGGCGCTAGATCGCCGCATCGCGTGTTGTGTGCCGTTCAACTTTGGCGGACCGCAACCGGAATCGCGCTATCCGCTCCCGGACGACGCCGAGCAAAGTTTCGATCTGCTCGGCGGCAGCTATTGGGAATCGACACGCGGCCTGCGATTGGGCGGGCGAGATGATTTCCTCCACTGGGTGATCGTCGCCAGTACAGCTCCGCGCCGACTGATCCATGCTCACGAGTTCGCCTGGGACGGCGAACGTGACCCCGTCTGGAAGCGGTATCAAAAGGTCTGGGGCGAGTTCTACAACGCGGCGGACAACATCGGTTTTGCATACGGGCAAGGAACATTGCGACAGCAGACTCCGGGTGCCTCGCACTGCACGAACATCGGCCGGCTCCATCGTCAGATGATTCACCCGCTGTTCGACCGCTGGTTCGGCATCAAGGTCACTGAGTCGGACGAATACAGCTCGCCCCGCAAGACCGAGGAACTGATCTGCCTGACCGACAAGGCGCGCAGCGAACTCAAACCACAGAGCCTGAATGAAGCGATGAGCACGATCGGCTCCGAGCGAATCGCCGTCGCTCGTCGGCGACTGTCCGGCAAGTCGCCAGCGGATCGACGACAGTTGCTCCGCGACGAGTGGACGAAGCTGCTCGGTCCAGTCACTCCGGCCGCGGCTCCGACGGTCAAAGCGAGTGCGACCGACGGGCAGCCAGTCGCGGGTACAAAGGTCGAACGCATCGTGCTGGAGGTCGAATCAGGCATCGTGGTGCCGCTGATCGTCCTCAGTCCGAGCAAGGCGAACGGCCGCTTGCCAGTCGTCGTCGGTTTGGCACAAGCGGGCAAAGCGGGATTTCTGAAAGACCGCGCCGCCGACTTGCAGCAACTCACTCAGAGCGGCGCGATCGTCGTCCTGCCGGACCTGCGAGGTACGGGTGAGAGTCGCTCGGGCAGCTCGCGCGGCATGGACAGCGGCGCGACGAATCATTCGGTTCATCTGCAACTCTTCGGAGAGACGCTGGTCGGTGAGCGGCTGCGCGATCTACGTTCGGTGCTCGCGTACATTCGGACTCGCTCCGACGTCGACGCCCAGCGAGTCTTACTCTGGGGCGACTCCTTCACGCCGCTCAATCCGCCCGACGCGAATTTCAAAGTGCCGCACGGAGTTGACGGCTGGCCGCGCGAATCGGAACCACTGGGCGGCCTGTTGGCGCTCCTCGGCGCACTGTTCGAGGACGACATTCGCGCCGTTTATGTCGCGGGAGGTTTGAACGAATATCACTCCGTGCTGACGTACTTCGCGGTGGTGATTCCGCACGACGCCTCAGTTCCCGGTCTACTTACCGCCGGTGACCTCTGCGACCTCGCTGGCAGTCTCGCACCGAGACCGATCCAGTTCGAGGCGCTGGCCGATCACCTGAATCGCCCCGTTACCGCCGCCGACATGCACCGAGCCTACGCGCCGACGTTGCAAGCCTACGCCTCCGCTCCACAAACCCTCAGCTTCGCGGAACAGCGTTCGTCGCCGGCTGCCTGGTTGATCGAGCGGTTGTGATAGAGCACTGCTCTGCAAACGTTTCAAATCTTGTTTTTGTGAGAAGATTTTGAGACCGGAAGAGTGTTTGGTTGTTGGGACTAAAGGAATTGCGCTTC
>JAYVSP010000383.1:0-6984 GCA_043775215.1 Planctomyces sp.
GAGATCCCCTTTGCGTAGCCGAGCACCGGAAAAGATCGCGTTGGCTGTCGGTTAACGTACAGAATGCGAGTCGCGGAGCGACTCGCCTACGCTTCACTATGCCTGTTTGCTGGCGCATTCCAGCAGTCCGCGCGCGGCGGCCAGTCGGACGAGTCGTGGTTGACTCGTTTTGTCGAATGCCTTGTAGATAGCGCTGGCATCCGCAAGCTGGTTGCTGGCCAGCATTGCTTCGGCGCAACTGAGCAGGGCATCAATGATCGTCGCTGACTTTGAGGCACCCTGCGAACCGACCGCAGGTTCACCTTGGGGTACCAGTGCGACCTGCAATTCATTGACTGCATCGCTGTTACCGATGATACCCAGAGCCAGCGCCGCAGCGCGGGCAACGGCCGCATCGCCATCCTTGAGCAAGCCACCCAAAGCATGAACCGCTGCCGCATCGCGACGTGTACCCAGCGAACTGATAACGCCAATCTTCACTGGTCCGCTCACCTTGGGAAGTGCGTCGCGCAAGACTTGGGATGCTTCGGCAGCGGGAATTCGCTCCAGAGCAAACCGAGCCATGTGTGAGATCTCCTTTTTGACCAGCAGCGCCGCCAGACTGGGAACAGCGGCGGCAGTGCCGACCATCGCAAGCTTTCGGCAAACGTATTCCTGGGCGTCGAGCGACAATTCACTTTGAAGAGCGGCCACAAGGCGGCTCTCCAATTCTTTGCCGACCTCCGGCTTTTCATGCGCTGCGATGGCGGCGTCTTCGATCGGGTTCAAGGCAGCCAGATCGCTGCCCCAGTCGAATTTCTTCAGCGCTTCAAATGCGGTGTCCAACATGGGAGAGGCCTTATTGAATAGTGGAATTTGAATCAAGTTTCGTAGCCACACTCGCCAGAGTGTGGGTGTTGTGTCACTCGGCCCACGCTCTTGGCGAGCGTGGCTACGGCCTTGCCTTCTGATCAGATTTGCCAAGGCTCGCGGCGGGCGCGATCGAGGAAGCGATTGGCTTCCGCGTCTCCGGCGAACTCTTGTTTGACCGTGTCCCATTTCAGGGAGCGTTTCAACTGGTAAGTAATGTTCCCCAGATGAGCCAGGACCGCGGTGTTCACAGCCGATTCGATATCGCGGAACGGCTTCTCGCGAGTCTTCACGCAATGGATGAAGTCGCCGTAAATCTCGCCATCCCCTTTGTAACTGGGGACCGGTTTTGGCGGCAGCGTTTCACCCGGAGTTCCTTCGATCTCCAGGTTTCCGGCCTTGGGACGGTTGTGATAAATCGTCAACCCGTTGGGATAGCGGTAGGCGAGGTACTTGCCGTCTTTGTCGTCGAAATAGTTGATCGTTTCGGGCTGCAATTCGCGGACGTTACAGATGAAAGTGGCACCGCCGAAATGATGTGCTCCCCAGTCGGTCATGCCGCCACCGGAGTAGTCGCTGAACGATCGCCAGCTATTGCCGTTGATCGAGAAGCTGCCGCTGCAACGCTTCGAGTTGTAAGGAGCCCACGGAGCGGGACCGAGCCACAGATCCCAGTCGATCTTTTCGCTCATGTCCTCCGGCGGCAGATTGCAGAGTTGCGGGAGCGGCCCGACATTCACGTTGATCGACTTGATCGTGCCGAATTCGCCGGCCCACGCGGGATCGACATACTTCCGATAGTCGCCGAGCACGCGTTGGCTTCCGCCAGAAACGACGCGTCCATAACGCCGTGCGGCGGCGATCATCAACGGACCTTCTCGCAAAGTCAGCGTCTCAGGCTTCTGACAATAGACATCTTTGCCGTTGCGGCACGCTTCGATCACCATGATGGCATGCCAGTGATCCGGAGTCGCGATATGGACGGCATCAATGTCGGGTCGAGCCAGCAGTTCGCGGAAGTCGTTGTAGGTCTGACAGTCCTTGTTGTTGTAGTGCTGATCGACACCGGCCTTGGACTTCTCGCGCACTTCGTCGCGGACATCCGAGAGCGCAACGTATTGCACGTCTCGGCGTCGCAGGAACGCGCCCTGATCGCCTCGCCCCATGTTGCCGATGCCGATTCCACCGACCACGATCCGATCGCTGGCCGCCGGTCGCTCACTGTTGCCCAGAGCGGCCGACGTGATGATGAACGGGACTCCGAACGCCGCCCCCGTGGTTTTCAGAAACGCACGGCGAGTCGATTTCTTCTTTTTCAGATTCATGGCAGAAAGACCTCCAGATCAAGAGGGACCACGGAAATAAGATCCGCTTGGGTTCGCACCGCTCGTGTGACGGAATCTGCGACAAATCCGTGCGCAGTAATATGCTGCGGGGCGACCGAAAAGCAAAGCGATGACGCCACTACTTAAACTGCAGCTCGGTTTTGGGCAGCAGTTGTTTGATCTTGGCCTGGCTCTCAGGAGTGAAGGGTTTGCCGGGGACCAGCCGCATCGATTTGAGGAAGGCGAAGTCTTTGAGCGGCGTGAGACGTTCATCAGGAAGATCGATGCCGCCAAGTTCCAGATGCTCCAACTGCATGATGCCGGCGACGAGCTTCAAGTCGGCATCCGTCAGAGCCCTGGCATTGGTCAGCGTCAGGCGGCGCAGCGTGGGGATGTCTTTGATGAGAGCGATGCCTTCCGGCGTGTCGAGACCGTCTCCGAGTTGCAGGTATTCCAGCCGGAGTGTGGCGATGTGTTGGAGGCAGCTCGGCATGGCGTTGCGGGTGCCGATTTCGAGTCCCTTGAGTTTGCCGAGCTTGGCCAGATGGACGGCTCCGGCATCGGTGAACTTGGCGTGGGCCAGACTGATTAGCGCCTTGCGGCTCACTCGCGCCCGTAGAATTGCTCTTCACGAGGCAGCGCGTTGACTTTCCACGTGGCGGGGTAGAAACGGACGATGCGCCCCGGTCGATGCCCTTCCAGCAACATGCAGCATTTGACCTTGATCTGCACTCCGCTGCTTCCAGGTTCCATCGGCACCTTGCCAATGGCGAGGATGTTCCCTCCTTTACGATCGTTGACCGGGTCGTACGTCATCAGGCTGTCACGCGAAACGGCGATACCTCCTTTGGGAGCTTTCGGGTCGTCCTCGCGTTTGGAGAATGGCCAGCCGTGCGGTTCCTCGTTGATGCCCGTCATTTCGGCGAACAGCTTGGGATCGACGCCGTCGAAGAAAGTGATCGTGACGATTTGTTTCTCGTCATCGACGGCCTCAACCCAGCCGGGCAGGCCGTGATCGCGCACCTGATCGCGGTGACGTTCCAACTGCTGCGCGGTCGCAAGTTGGCGGCTCGGTTCGTCGAGCCAGATTTCCAAGATGCGACCCGGGCCGTAGAGCGTGGCCCAGGTGATGTTGATCTGCACAAGCTGCCCGGCTGCCAGCGACTCCAACGTTCCGAACCCCGATCCCGTCCGCACGTGCGTGCTGGCCAGCAGGTTGAAGAGCTTCGGTTTCCCGACCGCGGTGCCGTCGCGGTGCAATGTGGCGGTGAGATTTTTCTCCGCGAGATTCACGGCGTCGATTTTCCACGTCTGCATTTTCCGAGCGTCATGACTGAAGTCATCCTCCAAACGGAGGCAGCGTTTGAAGGCGGCTTCCGAGGTGACGCGGCGATACGCGCCGGAGAGCGGCGATGACTTATCGTCGGGGGCTTTCAAGTAATACAAACCGTGCAGGTGCGTGCCCAACGGGATGTCCTGCAAGGCGGCCGGCGCGCCGTGGTAGTAAATCGAGCCGTACGGCAGCATGACGCTGTCCAACGGCAGATCCAAATGGCCCGCTTGTTGGCTGTCGTCGCGATCGACTCGCAATTGAAACCGGCGTTCCAAGTGGTCGACGTAGATCAATTCGCCCGAGATGGCGTGCGCCGAGTTCTCCGGCGGAAACCTGCCATCGACGAGCTGATACCACGGCAGCGATTTGTCGGGGTTGTCGTCCGTGCGGTATTTCGGTGCGTCCGCCGCGTACAGTGACGCTAGGGACAAGCTCAAACAAAGGCAGGCGAAGATGGATCGGTTTCGATTCAGCATGATGAGAAGTCGTCTTGGGTGAAGCAGTGATAACGTTCAAGCGGCTGACAGAAAAAAGAGGACAGACAAAAGACGAGTCGCTTCCGTGACAATCAGCCGCCGGTTGCATGTTCTTTCTGCCCCATTTTTTCTGTCAGATCCTGCCCTCATCGCCACGTTAGGACAGGACTTTCGAGACCGTGCCGAGGCTGTCTTGGAACCGGTCTGTCTGGACATCGACTCGCTGCAACATTGTCAGCAGCAGGTTGCTGAGCCGCGCGTTCTCGTCCACGGGCCGCGAGCAAATGCGGTAGTGGCTGCTGGCGTCGGCGACGTTGTATTGGCCGATCTTCGGCAGGTTGAAATCGACGTGCTGACCGTGCTGATAACCCAACGCCCGGCCTCCGGCGAGAATCGTCGGCAGGTTGGCGTTGCCGTGACTGTGGCCGTAAGCCATACCGCTGCCCCACAGCACCTGAGTCGTATCCAACAGCGGACGACCGTCCTCTTGATGGGCCTTGAGTTGATCGAGCAAGTAGCTGAACTGCTCGATCAGGAACGTGTCTGTTTCGGTCAGACGACGCAGTTGTTCGGGATCGCCGTTGTGATGCGACAACCCGTGCCGCGTCTGCGAGATGCCGATGTCCGGGATCGAGCCGCCGTTTGACTCACTGCAAATCATGCAGGTGATGACGCGCGTCGAATCGGTGCGCAGAGCCAACACCATCAAGTCTGAGAACAGCCGGTAATACTCGCGCACCTGCGACAGTTCGACCTTGCGTGTCAGCCGAGCTTCATCCGCCGGTTCGATTTTGGGCTTGGGGACATTCAGCCAAGACTCGGCCCGCTCGGTGCGCACTTCGACCTGCCGCACGGCGGTGAGATACTCGTCGAGCTTCGAGCGGTCCTCGGTCCCCAGCTTCCGATTCACGCGCTGCGCGTCTTCGGCCACGACATCCAGGATGCTGCCGCGTCGGTTGAGACGGCGGCTAATCGCACTCTTACTCTCCTTCTCGACACCGAACAGCATGTTGAAAATGGTACGTGTGTTTCGCTCCGCCGGAATCTGAATGCCGTCGCGCGACCAGGCGAGCGAATGGCCTTCGATGGCCAACTCCAGGGACGCGAACCGTGTGGACGGTCCCTGCGCTTCGGCCATGAGTTGGTCCGCCGAGACCGTATTGCGGAAGGCTCCGCCGTCGCCGGGCACGTTCGCGCCGGTCAGCCAAACCTTGTCGCAGTTGTGGTGCTTGCCGAGAACCATCGGATGATGCAGCCCGCTGATCGGCGTGACGTCCGCGCGATGCCGCTCCAACGATTGCATCGGCTTCGAGAATTCAAACTCCGCTCCCGCCTTTTCAATCTGCCACGTGAGCGTGTTGACGCCATTGGGGATGTAAAGAAAGACGCTGCGTTTGGGCTTCGTCGGTGCCGGCAGGCTCGGAGCCGCGATGCTCGGCGCGGCCATGCAGTCGAGCAGTGGCAGGGCGATGGAGACACCCACGCCGCGCAGCATCTGGCGACGGCTCATCAGCCAGCGGTTGGTGTTGACGTTGCTCATGAGGAAACTTTCTTTGAAAGCGTAAAGATCGGAGGTTCGTGGTGCATTGGAAAGCTTGGAATTACCTTCCGTCCTCCACCAATGATTTCAATATCTTCTTTGCGAGCCGTTCATTGACCTCGCGATGTCTCGGTACAGGCTCAGATTTTCCACTCGCCGGGTTGTGGTAGATGTCATGCTTGGCGCCATTGCGCAATAGCACACATCCACCACGTTCGAGTTCAGCGACCAAGTCACGGTGTTTCATGCGACCTCTAGCTCGTCGACCTGTTTGATGCCCGGAATATCTTCCGTTGAGAACATGGCGTAGAGGTCGCGCAGGTGCTCCTTGAGATCATCCAAGTCATCACCCTGCGTCCAGTGATCGGGGTAAGAATTCAGATAGCCTAAATACTTGCCATCTGGTTCCTTCCAATATGTGAATGTGACTTTCATAAGTGGGAACCTTCACTTTGGGAGTTGTGTATGACCCAGTGTCGTTGCGGCATTGAACGGCGATTATTGAAGGATTTGAGTTTACCGCTCGCAACACCTCCCGTCGTCGGTCGTTTCGCTCGTCATCGCTTCTGAAACAGATCTGACAGCACGAACACCTCAACGAGATCGCGGAGTCGATAATCCTTGGCGCGGCTGGCTTTCGCAATTGCGGCGAGGTCTTCGCGATCGTCGAACGACAGGCTGCGACGCAGGCCGTAGGTGGCGAGCTTCTCGATGAACGCCGAGTTGAACGAGTCGATGTCGGTGAGCAGCAATTGCTTGAACTCTTCCGGCGTTTGGTAGCTGCGACCGTCGGGCAGTTTGCCGCTGGGATTCACCGGCGGATTGTCGCCTGTCCCTTCGACAATCTCGGTCGTGCGCCAGCGACCGATGGCGTCGTAGTTTTCAAAGGCCAGTCCGAGCGGGTCGATTTTGCGATGGCACGACGCGCACTTCGCATCGTGAATGTGAGCTTCCAATTTCATTCGCAGCGTGGCTTTGGGTGAGTCCACGGGGTTGGGCTCGATGGGATCGACGTTGGCCGGCGGTGGCGGAGGCGACTTGCCGAAGATCGATTCCGAGACCCACTTGCCGCGATGCACGGGCCGATGCCGCGTGCCGTCGGATGTCAGCGAGAGGATCGAGGCCTGTGTCAGCAGACCGCCGCGGCGACTCTCCGGAGTCAGCGACACGCGTTGAAAATCCGACGTAGTAGCCACGCTCGCCAAGAGCGTGGGCGGGTTCGCGGAATCCCCACGCTCTTGGCGAGCGTGGCTACCAAGGCTGATTCCATAGAACTCCGCCAACCGCGAATTGACCATCGTCCAATCGGAATGCAGAAACTCGCGCAGAGTCAGGCCGCGCTGCAGCACTTCACGGAAGAACGCGGTCGTCTCGCCGACCATGCTCTGCTCCAATGACTTGTCGTAGTCCGGATAGAGCTTCTTATCTGGCGGGAACATGCCGACCTTCCGCAGGTTCAGC
>JAYVSP010000384.1:0-9937 GCA_043775215.1 Planctomyces sp.
TGGCGGTCAAGTTGAATGAGGCCGGACCGGGATCAAAGTCGGCCGTAGCGGTGAACGAGCCGGTGGTGTAGATGGCACCTGCCCTATCGACGGCAATGTTCAGAGTTCCGTCAGACGCGGTTCCGCCCAACTGCTGAGCCCACAGGACCGTGCCGGCGCTATCAAGTTTCGACACGAAAACATCACTCTCGCCCGCGCTGGTGAGCGCGGTACTGCCGAATGCCGCTGTGCCCGCGAAACCGCCAGTGGCGTAGACGTTGCCCCGAGCATCCAGAGCCAGGGCGGCGCCATTGTCATCAAGATTTCCGCCGAGCTCATCCGCCCACAGGACGTTACCGGAGCTATCGAGTTTCGTCACAAAGGCGTCCGAGCCACCCGCGCTCGTGAGAGAAAAGCTGCCAAAGGCCGCCGTTCCCGTGAATGAGCCGCCGGCGTAGACATAGCGCGCACTGTCCACTTGGCTGTCCACCTGGATGCCGGAACCATAATCGTCGAGGCTGTCGCCAAAGCCTTGAGCCCAGAGAACCGTGCCAGCACTGTTGAGTTTCGCCACAAAGGCGTCTGTGCCCCCTGCGCTGGTGAGCGCGACATCGCCAAAGGTCGCGACGTTGGAGAAATAGCCGTCGGCATAGATTTTCCCCAAACCATCCACAGCCAATGAGAAGGCCACATCGGGACCGCTGCCGCCCATGCGGCTAGCCCAGACCACGTTTCCAGCGCTGCTGAGTTTCATCACGTAGGCGTCGCTGTCGCCAACGCTGGTCAGCGAGACGTTGTCGACGAAGGTCACGGCACCCTGGAAACTGCCGCTCACATAGACATTACCTTTCCAATCTGCCACGCAGCCGAACGCATCGTCGTCCGAACCGCTACCGAATTGGCGAGCCCATAAGACCGCGCCATTGCGATCCAGTTTGGCGACGAAGGCATCCGCCAGGCCTCCGGGGTTGCTGAAAGAGAAATTGCCAAAGGCGGCCGAGCCGTAGAAATAACCGCTGACGAAGACGTTGCCCGCACCATCCGCAGTCACGCCGACGCCTGTGACACCGTAATCGCTCGTGGTCCCGAAGAAGTCGCTGACCCAGAGCAACGCTCCCGCGGAGGAATACTTAGCCACATATGTATCACTGCCGTTATATCCCGGCGGAGTCTTTGCGGTGAGGTTGCTGACTCCCGGACCGGGATCAAAATCAACCGTGCCGGTAAAATTGCCGGTCACGTAAACGTTGCCTGCCGCGTCGGTAGCGATCCCGTTCCCTTGCGACGAATCTGGTGCATTGGCACCCAGGGCAAAGGCGAAACCGAAATTGGCTGCGGCGTTGTTGACCTGTTCCGGACCGCCGTGGTCGAGGTCGAGGATTGTATCGTCGGTCACGTTGGCAAAGAACCAGTCCTGGCCGCCCGGTACAGATGTCGGATCACCGCGCAACGTGTCGCTGACGCCATCGTCTTGCACCGTCAGATCCCACACCAGAAAGTTCGAGCCGTTGAACCCGTACTCGGGCACAAAACCTTTGATCGTGTTGGACCCGCCTCCGGACTGGAGGTCCACAATCCGTGCAATGTACGCCTTGTCGGTCCGCTGCCACTCTCGCAAAATCGTGGCGAGGGCCGGTGCATCGACAGTGGTTGTGCCCCCAATGATCACGTCATCCTTCGAACCGCCCGTGATCAAATCACTCCCCGGGCCGCCGATCAGGATGCTGCGGATCCCAAGAGCGTTGCCGACAATGGTATCATTGCCCGCGCCCCCGATGACGTTTTGGATGTTGCTCACAGCGCCTGCGGCGCCGCCGCCCACACCGGTGGCCGAACTGTTTGTCAGGTCGACGGCGACGCCGTTGGTAAACGCGGAGTAATCCAGCCAATTGGCGCCGCCCCCGCCGCCATTGAGAGTGGTTAAGCTTCCGCCCGGAAGAATCTGAATCGTGTTCGCGGTCGCGCCACCGTAAAGGTTCACGCTGGTGACGTTACTGTAATTGATCGAGCCGACCAGGCTTGAAGTGGTCACGGCACCGGTGGCCAGAACCGTTTCAGCCAGGCGATTAGTTCGCGTCACCTTGCCGGGAGCAATGAGATACGTCGGGCTGGTCTGCCAATAATAAAATGAACCTAAACGATTGTCGTTGGCTTGGTCATTGAGATTCAGCACGGTGCCTTTGCCGCCGCCGATGACCGTCAGGCCATCGACGCCATCCATCAGGTTGTTCGGCCCGGGGATGTAGTCTGTGTCCTTTTTCGGCCCCCCGACGTTGATCGTGTCCTTGCCAATGCCAACCTTGATCGTGACCGGAGTGCCTTTGACAGTGCTTGTCACATTGAAGACGTTGCCTGGCTGAGGGTCGATGAGTCGATTTGGATCTGGATTATTTACATCATTATTTAAATATATTGGAAATCTATGAACCGAAAGCAATTCATCGATGTCCGCACCGCCATTCGAACCATTGATCACCATGCTGGCAATGTTGTGATAGGTGATTATTGAATCTGTGGAAGTGGTCTCGTGGGTCCATGATGTCTCCGCTTTGAATCCACCATTTTTTTGACGTTTAAGTAAAGTCAATGAGTCCACCTCATGGACCAAATGCTTGCGTTTTACCGATTCGGTGCCAATGGTGTAGCTGACTTGGTTAATCGTCACAGTTCGCTCTTCCGATATGAAATCCGTTTCGTCACTGTCGTGTACCGATTCGTCATGTAGTATCAGGGAATTGGTGCCGGGACCGCCATCGACCCTCACTGTGATGTAGTCCAGTCCGGAAAAACCGCTGACGGATCCAAGCTCAATGGCGTCGTCTCCGGCCCCAGCGTCGACGATCGGGCCACCCCCGAATATGAAGATGCTGTCGTTACCATTCCCTGCGTAAATGGTTGCCTTGCCTCCGTCTACAGAGATGACATCGTTACCGTCTCCGGTATTTACGGTCATTTGTCCCTGATTGTTAACAGTGTTCAATACGTGGACGACGTCGTTGCCGATGTTGCCTTGAATATTCGTGATGTGGTTAACGGACGCCGACGCCGTGATATTATTGTACGTATTGCCGGTGCTGAGAGTGACCGATTCAATGTTCGCGGCGGTGACGTCGATCGATGTATGGGTTATGGCAGCAAGGCTTGGCAATCGCACTCCCAATACCACTTGCCCTAGCTTATTGTCTCGCCCCACGGAAGCACCCGTCACGGTGTAATCTGTCCCCTGGAGGTAGAATTTGTCAGGATCCAAACTGGCCCCATTCTGGGTGTCGTCGACGATGAGACTATCGAAACCGACTGTGCCCGTGTCGTGGATCACCGTCGAGGCGAAGTTGTCCCAGTGAACGTTATAGGTGTCACTGCCAGCCAGGCCGTCAACACTGTAAGCGCTTGAGCCACTGATATCGAAAACATCGCCGCCCGAGCCACCTTTGAGGGTCGTCGAATACTTGGAACGCGTCGCCGTGATGGTTTCGCCGTAAATCGGCCGACCAATGACCGTAAGGTGTTTTATACTGTCGCTTAAAAGCACTCGGTCCGTCGCTCGCTTGGCACTATTCGTTACACGGTCGAGATAATCATGCGTGAAACTCACTTCGGTATCCGTGACAATCTCGGTTCCTTTCCCGAGCGATAGGCTGCGCACGGAATTGTTGGCCAACAATGAGCCGTCCACCGTCAGCCTATCGTTGGAAGCCGGGCCGCTATTGGCGATGTGGACCGGGGTGTGCGAATCATTTTCCACCAGGTAATCATTTCCCAGGGTAACCAGGTAGTCGTCATCGCCGCCGCCGCCGTCCACCACAAAGTTATCGTGAGGAACCATTCCGACAATCGAAAGAGCTTGGTTGGGCAAGATTTGTATGGAAACTGCATCGAGCCCTGTCCCGTCACCTTGAACTTGAGGGCGGATGTAGAAGATGTCTCTGTCGGCTGTTCCATGGTACGTCACGGAATCGACAAGCGTGCTGCCGGGACTGCGGCCAAGATCTAAGGCGATGCTTTTGACGGCGGTACCGCTGAGGTCACCGATCTGAACGGTGGTTTGACGATCCCCAATGTTTGCAAAGCCGATAGCTTGGATACCGCGCAGGATCGCGAGTTGACCGTCGATCGTGACCGTCACGGAGCCGTCGGTGCCATATGGGTTGCGGTCGATGGTGACATTCACCGGCGGAAGCGGCGGCAGATTCCCATTTTCATCTTTGAAACGCGGGTTTCCATTTTCGTCTTCGAAGCGAAGCTGACGAGTATCCAACAGTTCAACGGTATTGTAACCGCTGCCTCCGGTCACACTCGAAAAGCCCGAGCTGGGCAAAATAAAGCGGTTTTCTCCGGCTCCGCCCGTCTGATAGTCTAAGATACCCGCATTGCCGTAGAAGATATTCCTCCCCTTGCCACCATACTGCTTACCGGAGTGGTATTTCGACCCGATCAGGACATTTTGCTCGGCTGGATCTTCGCCCCCGAAGAGGGCTCGCAACTGCTGTGTGTTGATTTCGGCGACCACGTCCGCGGGCCACGTCGCCTCATCAAGGATCTCCTGTGGATCCGCCACATAACCGCCATATTCGAGGGTACCGCCGGTGAGATGGTTGTTCCCATGTCCCCCGACCATGATCGCATCCCCTTCGCCGCCATACGAATTGTAGGTGAACGTGTCGTCGCCGTTCCCTCCGATCAAAAGAATGGTGAGCCCCGAACCGTCACCCGTCGAGTAGCCGCCATCGGCCGTCACCGGACCCACGGTGATGACATCATTTCCATCGGTCACGGAATCGGTCACGATGCGCCGAATGTCACTGTCGTTGGCAGCAGAATAACTGCCGGGTTGGAAACCTGGAAAATGTGTGTAGTTATCGTACTCAAAACGGCCCGTTTGGTAGACTTGCCGATCGAGTAACTTGTCGGATCCGTTACTCAGGTAATCCACTTCGATGCCATAATCAGTCCATAACGCCTGATTCTGTAAGTTATAATAAGTACTGTAGTAGTTATGCACGGAGATGTGGTCGTCACCGTTGGTCATGTGCAGGTAAATCGTGTGCGGGTCCGGCGGCTTTGTGAGATTGGCCGTCGTGTTATTGCCGAAGTTGACCAAATCAAGTTCACCGAGGTTGTAGTCGAAAACGCTTAAGCGGCCAGTCGGGGTATCGACACCAACCCATATATCCGCGGTTAAATAGATCTTGCCACTGAGCGCAAAGGCCGTGGTTATTCCGTGGCTCAGGTTGTCCGCCAGCGTACTAAAACGAACCTTGCCCTCTTCATCATTCATAGTGGGATTCAGATGCACCGAAACGTCCGCACCCAGTCCCCCTTCGACGTGGGCAACCAGCACCGTCGCGCCCAGTTTCATCGTACCATTGATATCGATGCCGGTGGCATAATGCGTGAAAGAATGCCCGCCTAGGTCGGTCTTTTGAATCCAACTGTTGTCGATGTAAAACCCGTCCGCCAACTTCCCGACGTCGCTGAAGTTTCCCTTGACAAAGTCGATGAGCCCCAGGGTGTCGTAACCAAGTTTCGCACTGATAAAGAGATCAATTCCCGCGCTGAGATCGATCGAGAGGATGCCGGGGATGCCGAAAGAAATTCCTGCCTTCAGCGGAAGATCGAAATCGGGCGCGGTCCAGGTGAAGAAGCTCGGGTTGCCCTGCCCCAGGATCAACTTAAATGCGCTCCCCACGGGATCATCGATGATCGGGAAGGCAAAACCTGTCGGGGCCGGACCTCCTCCCCCTCCTCGGACATCGGCAACCACCGACAGCTTGGCGAAGAACCCATCGGAATAAGAATTGACAAGATCCAGCAATCCTTGCGGCGACGGGACATTGCTGGCGAAGATGGTGTATTGATCGGGCGAGGTGCCCAAAATGTCCCCGGGAGCAGCGCTTCCGCTGATCATGTCAAAGCGGCCTAGGTCGATCGCCGCAAGGCCGATCGATCCGCCCGGCAGATTGTGAAGTGTCTGGATGAGGCCGAGTGCATCTGACGCGGCGCCCGGTGGGAGCAGTCCACTCGCCGTGGCCATGCTGTAAATTGAAGCGTGGAGACCCAGGTCGCTTAAACCGGGAATCTCAACAAAGATGGGAAACAGCACATCATAAATCGGTTCGGTCACCGACTTCACATCGGAAATGATCGTGTCGATAAATCCGCTGAAGAGGGTGCTTGTATCGAGTTGAACATTGTCGAACGACAGTTTTTCCAGTGTGCCGAAAGATGATTCACTGGCACCGGCCGCCGGCACATGCTCGCCGCCAAAATGCCAGGCCATGTTGAAATCGGCCATGAGCTTGGGGTTTATCGGCGCGCCCGCTGCGAATTCGAGGCCCAGTTTCAACTTCGCCACGGCATCACCCGACAGCGTCATCCCGCCAATGGTATTTCCGTCTGAACTAATGCCTCCAAACCCAAAGACCGCGGTGAAATGTGATCCCTGGTCGTGCGCGGTCAACTGTAGGAGAGGCAGATGCCCGGTGAGCACAACATTGGGAATGCTCGCGTCGACGGTAATGGTCAGCGGTGATCCCAACGAGGTGAGCCTGACATTGCTTTGTAGATCGACATGGAAAGCGAGATCGTAGTTGAACGACAAGCTAATATTGACATTTCCAGTCGAATAAAAAGTGAACAAATCTCCGAGATCCAGTCCGAAGTTTACCGAACTGGTGGCCTGAAACGCCTGCGGATGGACGCCGACATGTACATCAATGGAGCCGTCATCGTTCACGGGCGAAGCGGCCAGGGCATCACGTCCCGCTTGCGCAACCCCATTGAGGATGGATTTCAACTGCGGAACCGAATTGTCCAGCGCACTGCCGAGGAAAGGAATTGACCCGGCGGCGTCGAATGCCGCGGTGACCTTGGCTTGGACATTGTCGATTTCCGAGGCGAGATGCTGTCCCGCAAGAACGGAATCGACCGACAACAGCAGCCGCACTTCCATTGGCTCGACAGTCCTCCGCAGGGTCGATCGCCGGGAGCCAGTTTTTGTGTGAAACTTACCTCCCAAGACCACCTTTTCGGTAAACGCCTGCAAGCCACCGAACCGTTCGCAGCATTCCAGAGTGGCGTTCACCGCACCCGCCAAGCTGCTCAGCGGCGACAACCGCTCTCGACGCGATGCTGCTCCGCGAACCGCCAGCACGCGGGCGTCGGACGTTTCCGAGACGTCATCGCTTTGTTCCGCGATCTCGTTCTCGCCGCGCCGAGGCTTCCGCCGAGGTTGGTGAATGATCCGTTGTTTCGCCACGAAAGTCCGTTGAACGACACTCTCCAACCAAGATCGCATTTTCATCAGTTCGCATCCTCATTTATTGAGTAATAACTGTAATAACTGTAATAACTATGAATTCAGAAAACGGACGCTCGAACGTCGATGGCGGGACGGGCAATCCCTATCTTCTTGATAGTACTCGGCATTTCACAGAGAAGGAAGAAAAGGGGCAGGTCGGACAGGTCCGTTTATTTGACACGTTGTCGCCCGTTGCGGGAGCGACTTGACCGGTTCGGCATCTGCCACCAAGTGGTGATTAGCATCGCTCATTACTTCATGAAACAGTGGACGCGAAAAAAACCGACGCGCCCCGGATGGCGCGCCGAAGCCTCGTCGTAATCGACATATTCTTTGTTCACAGCAAACCGTAGAGTTTGTGGACAGTGATAGCAAGTCGCGGTGATGGATGATTTCGAGTTTTCAACGGCCGGATGCCGGCGGTGACTAGCGACAGGCATACATTGGTTTGCGAGATCACAAGCACGATCAGTGGCTGTGCCCGATCGTGAACCGCTCATGGCGCATCAGCCATCTTTTCGTCACTATCCCTTGTTTGATGTCCGGCTGATTTGTAGTGCTCTTTTTGGAAACGGAGCGTCCTTGGAATCTGGTGTGTTGTAGAGTCACCCCAGAAAGGACGCATGATGAAGAAACAACGACGTCGGTTTTCGGCGGCGGACAAAGTCGCGATCGTCAAAGCTCACTTGGTCGACAAAGTCCCCGTCTCCGATCTGTGTGACAAACACGAAATTCTGCCCACTCAGTTTTACGGTTGGCAAAAGTTGTTCTTTGAGAACGGGGCGGCCGCTTTTGACGCGGCCTCCAAGCGGCCCCGGCGCGAGGACGACAAGGATCGGCAGATCGTCGCGATCCAAGTCAAGCTGACGCAGAAGTCCGAAGTCGTCGCCGAGCTGTTGCAGGAGCATGTGCAGCTAAAAAAAGAACTTGGGGAACTCTGAACGGAGTGTGGGTTCCCCACGACACGCGCGATGAAATCGTGGACGACGTCGCCAAGTGTGCTGGATGGCTACAGCCGCTCCATCGCGCATTGGGAGATCCGCGAGGCGATGACCGAACAGGATGTCGAGACGATCCTGCAACGGGCTCGCGAAAAGTTCCGCGACGCGCGGCCACGGATCATCAGCGACAACGGACCACGGTTCATCGCCCGCGACTTCAAGCAGTTCATCCGGCTGTGTGGCATGACACACGTCCGTACCAGCCCCTACGACCCGCAGTCCAACGGCAAACTGGAACGCTATCACCGCACCATCAAGCACGATTGCGTCTGCCAGAAAACGCCGCTGACTCTGGAAGAGGCATGCCGCGTCGTGACCGAATTCGTCCAGCACGACAATGAGTCGCGGTTGCACAGCGCCTTGGGCTACGTCACGCCCGCCGACAAGCTCGCCGGCCGCGAGCCAGCCATCTTCGAGTCCCGCGACCGCAAACTTGTCCAAGCCCGCGAAAGGAGAGCCACCGCCCGGCAATGCCTGCGTCAGGGGGAGGAAGGGGCCATCCATTGATTAAAAAGCATGGAAGCGAACGCTAATGACGTTGGGAGCAAATGTCACTCGTCAGAGGCGGCCCCGGGCGTGTCTCGTGCGCCGAGGCGACGACTTCTGAGGCTGAGTTGTGTGCAGTTGCGGGGTTCGGCGCGCAGCGATGGCGTCGATTTGCTTTGTGGCACGGTGATGGATGAGGGTGAGTCGCGTCAGGCGAACAGGGCGCGGCTGTTTGAGATGCCTTGCAGCCAGCGGCGGGCTCGGCGGGCGGCTTCCGTCGCGAGGCTTTCGGGACGGCCGGCGGCGCGGCGGAAGAGGCGGCTGAAATCTTGAATCAGGTCGAACCAGCCTTCTCCCGAAATCTTCAGACGCGCGAAGAGCGGTTGCAACTCGGCCGGGATCGCGCCGCGCTTGTCGCGGCGCAGTTGACGGCCGGTCCTAAGCTAACAAGAATCACCCGGCTCCGGCCTCCGTAGCCAGAAACTGCGCACTCAAAATCACGCGCAAACCCAAACGTACCAATACCAATCGCCTCATTTTTCAAAAAAAGTTCGGCCTAAGCCGCTCGCAAGCACATCGTGGAACCGGTGTTTGGGCAGATCAAATTTGTGCATTGCTTCCGGAAGTACATGCTACGCGGCCTGGAACTGGTCTCAGCCGAGCGGCAACTGGTCACAACTTACTGAAGATTTGGAGACATCCAATGTGCCCTCGCTGAGAATTGACAGGACCGGTGCGCGCCGAGGTCGGCAACGACCCCCGGCGAGCACCACAGCAACCCCCAATCGAGGGACACAGGACAATTCTCGGACACGCTCCTAGGTGGCACGGAGTGAGTCTGCGGCCGGGAGGCACGCCCTGAGTCTGCGATGGGCGTGGGATTGGTCTTCGGCAATTCTGTCGCGCTGTTGCCACGTCCATCGACGATTCTGGGCATGCCACTCGGCCAAAGTGCCTGACCCCGGACTGAACCTCAGTCCCGTCCTGCGGACGATGTGGGATGCCTGACAAATCCTTGTTGGCCACGGTACGCTCCGCTCGCCTGTTGAGAAGTGACAGAGCGGCGGATGACAAACTCACAACTTCCCTGCGAGCGATGCCCATGTGGAAACAATTCGGGTTTGTGTTGATCGCGGCGCTTGCCGTTCTTGGTTCGGAACGAATTCCATCG
>JAYVSP010000385.1:0-5008 GCA_043775215.1 Planctomyces sp.
ATTTGTCTCGCCGCATCGCCGCGTTAAACTGAGCAAAAGCCGGAGCCTGGAGCGACTAATCACCTCATGCAACGCTGTTTGAGAGATGTGGCACTAGCGACTACGGCGGGCGTGGCGACCGATGCGATCAAACGCCGGTGAGCCACTTGGGCAGCACGATCATCAGTTCGTCGATTTCGGACAGCGGGTCGATGAAGACGTCACTCACGCTGCGGCCTCGATTGCTGCGGGCAATGGTGCTGCGGGCAATGGTGCCACCCACTGTCTGGGACTATAGCGGCGAACATCAAGTGACAGAAGTTAACGGCCGAGCGAGCGAGGGTTCAACGAGCGGTGATTTCTCGGACTTGCGTCGCCGGGGACGTTGGATGGACGCTGGAAGGTCGGACGAGGCGATTTTGAGTGGTCCGTAGATTGCAAAAAGGGGTCAGGACTGGGTCAGGACTCTTTGATTTGATTGGCACCGTTGTCGAGCCGGCACCGTGAAGTTTTTGAGCAAAGATTTCCAGTGAATTCGCAACGACCCGTTGGCGACTTCGTGCCGGTTCGATTGCGTGTCTGCCAGGAGCGATATCGTCTGACCCCGGCTCGTGAGTCAATCGAGACTTGAGGCAAACTCTTATTTGGGCGATGAGGCAATCTCGCCAGCCCAGGCAATCTGGGCTTCGTCGAGTGCGGTGACGAAGTCACACGTCGGTCAGCCATTTTCGGAGCACGGTCGTTTTGTGCCAGCCAAGTGCGAATCAGCACTCCACCGAGACAAGCTCGGCGGTGGCGAGAGGGGCTTCCCCATATGGCCGTTGTCGGTCAAGCCTGTTCGACGACCGGACGTTACTTGGTCGTCAAAAAGCCTTTTGGCAACCGCTCGAAAATGGCGTTCAACGCGCGGTCCGGCACCGTTCCGCCAAGACGAGTAATCTCGTCAACGTGAATTCGAACGACCCAGTCGCAACGAGCAATGCACTTCGACCGAAGCTTTGTTCGCGGATGACCATTGCGGTGCCACGGGAGTTCAACGCACCGTTCAGGATCAAATGACTGAACGCTGGTGGTGACCGCAACGGCGGCAAATTGATCGTCCGCAGGCGGTTCAACGACAACCAAAGGACGGACCTTGCGATTCGTCCCGTTAAGATCGAGCACGGGTGCCCAGACGATTTGTCCGGCCGACAATTCCATCGCGGCCGCTCCTCACAGAGATTCGATCTCCGGTTCGTCGAACCAACTCGGAGGAGGTGGATATTGCTTGGCCAGCGATTCCCATTGTTCAGCGGTCATCGATTCGACTCGCTGCCGAACTTCGGGCGAGACATCTCCGTGCCAAGCACAGGATTTCGCTTGTGAAACCGCTTCGCGGAATTCTTCCGCTCGGTCCACTTGAAATCCAGAACTCTCGAAGCGGTCAATCTCTTGCAAGAGCCGATCACTGGGAAGGAGCCACAGCGAGTACAACTTGCCGATGCCGTTCTCTTCCTCAACATTGAAAGGGATCGTTCCGGTGTCAACGGCCGCGTACCAATGTGCTTCGGCCGAGTTGATTTGCTCGTGAAGCCAAAGACCGAACTTGAGTGCGTCTTGAAGTTCGTGGCAAGCCATTGCCTCGGCGTGCGCTTCTTGCCAATGCTCGACTTCATCGCGGAACAGTTCGATCCGACGGGAGAGTTTTTCAGACAGGCTCATGGCGGTGACTCGGAAAGTTGGGCGGACGACATTTGATGCGTGACGCAGTAATCAGTGTAACACGCAAGAAGGGAGCGTTTACAGATCCAGGACAAATGGGGCAAGCCGTTTCTCTCTGCGAGCGTGTGTGTCTCACCGCATACGCGGACAATTCTTGCTGGAACTGGCGGAGGTAGCGACTTGTTCATTACCGCCAATTGCTGGAGCGTTTCGTGGTACTGAGCATCATTTTCGATCATAACTTCTCAGCCGGTGAATCTGCGTCTTGGCACACTTCCGATCGCGGCTTCGCAATCGAGGGTTCAACGAGCGGTGATTTCTCGGACTTGCGTCGCCGGGGACGTTGGATGGACACTGGAAGGTCGGACGAGGCGATTTTGAGTGGTCCGTAGACAGAGTTTGAGCTTGGAGCGGGTCGGCGCTCTGGCTCGGCGCTGGAGTTGCCGGCCTGGAATCGCCAGATACCAAACGTCTCGCAGAATCTCCGACTCCAATGCCGAGCTCATGCAAGCATCCTTTGCCAGTCTTCGTGCCGCGACGACCGAAAGTCCTCGCTGCGGCGATCCGTCGGGGCGATTATGCCGAGTCGTCTCGTGTCCGTCGATTCGCTCGCCGTAGAACCCTCGCCATGAAACTTCGGTTGACGGCGGGAGCGTTTGTCGGTTGGATGTCGGCGGCAGCGTCCTCACTGAGTCGCTGCCCCGCCAAGTTTCTGCCGACTCCCGCCTCGACCGCTCATCATGGAGGCCGCACATGGCCACACACGAACCGCTCTTTTGTCCGGGACCGATGGGCCGCCGCAATTTCTTGCGAGCGGGGTTTCTGGGAATGTCAGGGTTGGGCTTGAGCGTGTGGTCGCGACTTCACGCGCACGCGGCAGAAGCGAAGCCGAGCACCGAGACGTCTTGCATCTTCGTTTATCTGCATGGTGGACCGAGCCATCTGGAAACGTATGACTTGAAGCTGGAGGCTCCCGACGAAATTCGCGGGCCGTTCAAGCCGATCGCGACCAACGTGTCGGGGATGGAGGTTTGCGAACTGCTGCCGCATCACGCGCGCGTGGCGGACAAGTTCACGTTGATTCGGTCATGCAATCACGACTGCGTTTGTCACGACGACGGAGCGCAGATCATGTTGTCAGGCCGGCGCACGCCGTTCGTGAGACAGCCAGGATTCACCATTCCCAATCAGTTCCCGGATGCGGGCGCAATCTACAAGCGAGTGCGTCCGAACGGGCGCGATGGCTTGCCGAGCTATGTGGCGGTGCCGCATCGGCAGGAATTCGCGGGGCCGGGGTATTTCGGCTCGAAGTTCGAACCGTTCCAGGTGCAGGCGAATCCGAACAGCCCGACCTTTCAGGTGCCGAACATCAGTCTTCCCGCCGAGCGGATTGACGCGATGCAGAACCGGCTGACGTTGATGCGCGGCTTTGATCGTATTCGCCGCGAAGCCGATGGTCGCGGCCAGATGGAAGCGATGGACAGCTACCAACAAGAGGCGGTGCGGTTGCTGACGGGTGATGCGGCTCGCAGTGCGTTCGATCTCAGTCGCGTCGATCCGCGCGAGCGAGATCGGTATGGACGCAGCCAGTTCGGTCAGAGTTTGTTCCTCGCGAGGCGGCTGGTCGAAGCCGGAGTCGGCTTCGTGCATGTCGAAGGTCGCGAGTTTGAATCGGCGTCCGGCATGACGCTCGGCAACTGGGACGATCACGCGGTCAACTTTCACATCTTCAACGCGATGCAGGGGCGACTGCCGTGGTTTGACCAAGGGGTCGCGGCGCTGGTTCAGGATCTTTATGAACGCGGCCTCGACAAGCGCGTGCTGCTGATCGTCACCGGAGAATTCGGACGGACTCCGCGCATCAACAGCCAAGTCGGCACAGGCAGCGGAGTGATGCAGCCGGGTCGCGATCACTGGCCGTCAGCGATGTCGATTCTGGTTTCCGGTGGCGGGATGCGGATGGGACAAGTCATCGGCTCGACAACCTCGAAGGGTGAAACCCCGAAGGATCGTCCGCTGCGTCCGAGTGACCTGATGGCGACCGTTTTCGGTTTCGTCGGCGTCGACCAACACCGCGAGTTCCTCGATCACACCGGCCGGCCGCTGCCGATCCTGGCGGATGGCGAACCCATCCGCGAACTGGTCGGCTAAGGACCGGCGCATCAATAACTGTCGTTGCCGAAGTCGCCAGACTTCGGATCTGAACTCTGGCGAGTTCAGCTACATCGGACAGTTATTTCTGCGCCGGTCCTAGCCCGCGAAAGACCGCTGACGACTTACGGCAAATTGAACCAGTGTGGCCATTCGGGCCAGCCCCGGAAGTACGTGTGCAGTTCAGCCAACAAGGGAAGCAGCAACCACCAGACGGATCGGCGCGCTTCCGCACGCATGGGGTGCGCGATCACAGGCAGCGGTGGAGAGTAAATCGTCCCCACACGCGGCAACCAGCGCGGAATGCTCTCACAGTATTTTGTGTACTCGATTCCGAAGTGATATCGCAAGAAACGTTCTTCGAGAGGCACCACGGCGACACAGTAATACGCAATCACCACCCAAGCTGCGACTGCGAACGTCGGACTTTTCAGAAAGCAGGCCAGCGAGAGAATCATCAGGAACGTGCCGATGTACAGCGGATTGCGAGAGAGGCTGTACGGTCCGGAGCAGACGACCTCACTTGCTTTTCTTCCGCCGATAAATCGAGTCGCCCAGAATCTCAGACTCATTCCGCCAAAGAACATCAACCAGCCGCAGTAGTCCGATAGAATTGCCGCCAACGTTCCCGACTGGATAAACGGTGGCGAAAACGCTGCTCCAATCCAAGCGACCAGCAGCACAACCAAAGTGAGATTTGGCGACATCCAATGTGCCCTCGCTGAGAATTGACAGGACCGGTGCGCGCCGAGGTCGGCAACGACCCCCGGCGAGCACCACAGCAACCCCAATCGAGGGACACAAGACAATTCTCGGACACGCTCCTAGGTGGCACGGAGTGAGTCTGCGGCCGGGTGGCACGCCCTGAGTCTGCGAAGGGCGTGGGATTGATCTTCGGCAATTCTGTCGCGCTGTTGCCACGCCCATCGACGATTCTGGGCGTGCCACTCGGCCAGAGTGCCTGACCCATTACTGACCATCAGTCCCGTACTGCGGACGACGTGGGATGCCTGACAAATCCTTGTTGGCCACGGTACGCTCCGCTCGCCTGTTGAGAAGTGACCGAGCGGCGGATGAGAAACTCACAACTTCCCTGCGAGCGATGCCCATGTGGAAACAATTCGGGTTTGTGTTGATCGCGGCGCTTGCCGTTCTTGGTTCGGAACGAATTCCATCG
>JAYVSP010000386.1:0-6432 GCA_043775215.1 Planctomyces sp.
CGAGCGCCCGCCCTCGCTGGCGCTTCGGGTTAGTGTGGGCTGCCAGGATTTGTGGGCACACCCAACGACATTTTCTTCCGTCGGTTGGCAGGCATCAACCACGGCCTAGTGGATATGATCCCGCCCGCCGATGACAAAGGATGGCACGACGAACGATTTCAGTCTAGGAGATTGACCGAATGAGATGGGAAGCATTGCGAGCGCTGGTGATAGGAATTGTCGGATTGCTCGGGCGTGTGAGAGAGATTGCGATGCGGCGAAGTAACCCGAAGCATCAGCAAGGGCGAGCACTTCCCAAGACTACCGATTCTGAAGTTTTGTGGAGCGCTCGCCCTCGCTCACGCCCTCGCTCACGCCCTCGCTCACGCTTCGGGTTACTTGCGGTGGCAGTGATACTGCTCACGTCGCAAGCCCTTCGCGCGGCCAAACCGGATGTCAAACGGCTGGAAGAACTGGCGAGAACCTACACGATCGAAATTCGACCGCTTGTTGTCCGGTATTGCCAAGAGTGCCACGCGGGAGACCTGATCGAGGCAGAGGTCGATCTGTCGTCCTTCCCGACTTTGGCCGACGTGCGCAAGCAGCCGGAGATCTGGCAAAAGGTGCGCGAGATTTTGGACAGCGGCCAGATGCCGCCCAAAGATGCTCGGCAGCCGACCGATGCCGAACGGACCAGCTTGCAGAAATGGGTGCGCAGTTATCTCACGGTTGAGGCTCAAACGCGCGCAGGGGATCCAGGGCGTGTGATTCTCCGGCGGCTCAATAATGTGGAATACACACGGACGCTTCGCGATTTGACTGGCGTCGATTCGCTTCAGCCAGCGCGTGAATTTCCAGTCGACGGCGCGGCGGGTGAAGGCTTCACGAACACCGGCAATGCGCTGGTGATGTCTCCCGCGCTGGTCACGAAATATCTCGACGCCGCGAAAGAGGTCGCGAGCCATGCGGTGCTGTTGCCAGACGGCTTTCGTTTTTCACCCGCGACAACACGCAGTGACTGGAAGAACGAAGTGCTGGCCAGCATTCGACAGATGTATCGAGAACACACCGACGCTCAAGGCGCGACGCGAGTCAATCTGCAAGGGATCGTCTTCGACACGAACGACGGCGGACGCTTGCCGCTCGAAAAGTATCTCGCGGCGACGCTCGTCGAACGTGACGAGTTGACGTCGGGCCGCAAGTCGACCGCCACCGTCGCACGTGAACGCGGACTCAGTGCCAAATATCTGGAGACGTTGTGGAAGGCGCTGGGCAGCGAAAAGCCGTCGTTCTTACTGGATGGTCTCCGTCAACGCTGGCGCGGAGCAAAGTTGGAGGAGGCTGGTGCTCTGACTGCTGAAATCGGACGGTGGCAACAGGCGCTGTGGAAGCTCAGCAGTGTCGGGCATATCGGCAAGCTGAATGGTCCAAAACGCTGGCTGGAGCCGATCAGTCCATTGGTCGCGAAACAGGACATTCGCTTCAAGATACCCGCGACTCCCGACAGCGCGGAGGTTTCGATCTTCCTCGTTGCATCGGATGCGGCGGACGGCAACGAGCAGGACTTTGTGGTCTGGCAACAGCCGCGATTGGTCGCGCCCGGCCGGCCTGATCTGCTGCTGCGTGACGTTCGGGAAGTCAGCGGCGACCTGGCTGCCCGCCGTGCGCGAATGTTTGCGAATACGGTGAAGTTCTTGAACGCGGCCGATGAAGCCGCCGCCGCGCAGGGCAGGGCGGATGTCGCGGAGTTGGCCAAGAAACACGACGTTGAAGTGGAGGCATTGCGTGCGTGGCTGGATTACCTCGGTGTCGGTGCGAGCGGTCCTATCAAGATCGAAGGCTACTTTACGGAAAAACTTCCGAGCGCGGCAGGCTATGACTTTGTGAAAGGCTGGGGCAGTCACAACACGCCTCTTTTGCTGGCGAACTCGTCGGATCAGCATGTCCGCGTTCCCGGCAACATGAAGCCACACGGCGTGGCCGTGCATCCGTCGCCGACGCTGCGAGCCGCCGTCGGCTGGCGCAGTCCGCTCGCCGGAAAGTTCCGTATCGAAGCGCTCGTGAAGCACGCGCATCCCGAATGCGGTAACGGCGTGACCTGGTCACTCGAACTGCGGCGCGGAGCGACTCGGCAACGGCTCGCGACCGGTATCGCTCAAGGCAACGGAGAAGCGAAGGCCGGTCCGATTGAGAACGTCGCTGTGCAACCGGGTGATCTCGTGTCTCTGCTGATTGGTCCACGAGATGGCAATCACTCGTGCGACCTGACGGCGATCGACTTGAAACTCACCAGCGCGGGCGACGCGGGCCGCTCGTGGAATCTGGCGGACGATGTGTCGAGTGACATTCTCGCCGGCAATCCGCACGCGGATCGATTTGGCAACGACAGCGTCTGGCATTTCTACACCGAACCGGACAAAGGTGGCGGCGAGATCGGCCCGGTTATTCCCGCCGGCTCACTGCTGACGAAATGGCAAGCGGCACAAAACGCCAACGAGAAACGAATGCTCGCGAACGAATTGCAAACGCTGCTGACTTCCGATCAGTCCGCCGCGAAGGATTCGCCCGACGCGGCGTTGTTTCGGCAAGTCACCGCGTTTGGAGGACCGCTGTTACGTAGCCGAACTCGTGAGAGTTCGGACGGAGGTCTCCCGACTCCGGCAACGAAAGAAAATTCAGACCGAAGTCTCACGACTTCGGCTACGAAGGAGTGGGGGCTCGATCCGGCCTTGTTTGGCAAGCATCCGAACGGAACGACTCTCGATGCCGCGAGTCTCTGCGTTCGCGCTCCGTCGGTTGTCGAGATGCGTCTCCCCGCGGACCTCGCCGCCGGTTGCGAACTGGTGACGACCGGAGTGCTCGACAGCGAGACAGGCGCGGAAGGGAGCGTCCAACTGCAAATGCTCACCACCAAGCCGGTACTCGGTGTCGGTTTACTGCCGAGCGAAGTGACCGTGACTATCGCGAACGGACAATGGACGGCAAACAACTGGAGAAGTTCTTATGCCGCGCCGATTCTCGTCAACGACGGCAGTGCCTCACGCCAGCGCATCGAGTCTGGATTTGATGATTTCCGCAGTTTGTTCCCGGCGGTGCTGTGTTATACGCGCATTGTTCCAGTCGATGAGGTCGTCACGCTGACTTTGTTCTATCGCGAGGACGATCACCTCGCCCGGCTGATGCTCGATGAAGCGGAGCAGGCACGGCTCAATCGGCTGTGGGACGAGCTGCATTACATCAGCCACGACGCGCTGACGCTGGTCGATGCCTTCGCGCAGTTGATGGAGTTCGCGACACAAGACGCCGACCCCAAAGTATTCGAGCCGCTGCGAAAGCCGATTCACGACCGCGCCGCGGCATTTCGCAAGCTGCTAGTCGAGACCGAACCGAAACATCTCGATGCCTTGCTCGACTTCGCGACCCGCGCTTACCGGCGTCCGCTGACCGATGCCGAAACGCGCGAGTTGCAGACTCTGTACCGCCAGTTGCGCGATCAAGAACTGTCACATGACGAAGCGTTCCGCCTGGCACTCGCGCGCGTGCTCGTCGCACCGGCGTTTCTGTATCGCTTCGAGAAGCCGGGGCCGGGAACAGCGCCGACTCCGGTCAGCGATTGGGAACTGGCCAGTCGGCTGAGCTATTTCCTCTGGTCATCGCAGCCGGATCAGGAACTGCGAACGCTCGCTGCCGCGAACCGCTTGCACGAGCCTGATGTGTTGAAGGCTCAAGCGCAGCGGCTGTTGAAGGACGAGCACGTCCGAGCACTGGCCACCGAGTTCGCCTGTCAGTGGCTCGGCATTCGTGACTTCGACTCGCACGGTGAGAAGAGCGAAAAAGTCTTCCCGACGTTCGTCGGCCTGCGCGGCGACATGTACGAAGAGTCCGTCCGGTACTTCGTCGATCTCTTTCAACGCGACGGTTCGGTTCTTGAAGTGCTCGAAGCCGATCACACGTTTCTCAATGAGCCGCTGGCGAAACATTACGGCATTCCTGGTGTCACCGGCCAACACTGGCGCCGTGTCGACGGCACCAAACAATACGGTCGCGGCGGAATCCTGGGCATGGCGACAACGCTCGCTCAGCAATCGGGAGCCTCACGGACCAGTCCCGTTCTGCGTGGCAATTGGGTCGTCGAAGTTCTGCTTGGTGAGAAACTTCCGCGACCGCCGAAGAACGTCCCGCAACTCCCGGAGAGTGAAACGGACACCGATTTGACCGTGCGGCAACTCGTCGAGAAACATCGCAGCAATGTCGCATGTGCTCATTGTCACGACCGCATAGACCCCTTCGGCTTCGCGCTGGAAGGCTTCGACGCAATCGGCCGTCGTCGCGATAAAGACCTCGCCGGTCGAGCGATCGACACCCGCGTCGAACTCAAAACCGGACTCCAGTTCGCGGGCGAATCGGGACTCCGCAACTATCTGCTGGAAACCCGCCGCGCCGATTTCGTGCGTCACTTCTGCCGCAAACTGCTCGGCTACGCGTTGGCTCGTGGCGTCTTACTTTCTGATGAACCGCTGCTGGATGAAATGCAGAACGAACTCAAATCTCACGACTACCGTTTCTCTTCCGCCATCGAAACGATCCTCCGCAGCCAACAGTTTCGGTATCAACGCGGCCGTGAGATGGAATGACGATCGCTTTTTTTTGGAGTGCGGGGATGTATCCTCGCTTTCGATTGTGGCGGAGCCACTTTCTTTGCACTTGAGATTTCATGTTGCATGACGAACGAAAAGCGGCTCCGCCGCAATCGAAAGCGGGGATGCATCCCCGCACTCCAAATTCGTCATTTCAATCGCGGCAACTCCCGCGCGGTTCGTTCTCGATTCAGCAACGCGAAGGCCCGGGGTTCATCTTTCAAAAGTTTGACCAGTTGCGAACTGGTGCAATTCAATGCCGTCGCCGCCGCACTCAGGTCGAAGTCGTGTGTCGCGAGGGCATCCAACGCCTCCGCGAGGATCGCAGGAAAGTCGGTGTGCTCTGGATTGAGCGAGATCCGTCCGTTCCGGCAGCGCGTTCGCCACAAGTTCGACGGACTCGATTCGGGGGAGCGATCGCCGCGCACCTCCAAGGCCAACTTGATCCGCAATCGAAACAACGCCACGCGGCGATTCTCCAGTTGGCTGCGGCGCTCGTTGGCCTCGGCCTCGATTCCGGTCGTCTCATGTTTGAGCACCACCGCGGTTTCGACTTTGTTCCGATGCTGCCCACCCGGCCCGGAACGCCTCGTTCGCCGCTCCGAGCAGTCGCGCAGCAGCTTCTCATCTGTCAGAGACGCGGGATGCGTGGACGACATCAGCATGATCCCTTCTACTCCGTAGCACATGCGGCTCGCCTGTGTTTTTGAAGGAAACTCGCCTGTCTCTCGCAGAAATCGGAGCAGGCGAGCCGCCTGCTCTACGTTTTTCGTCACCGGAAAACACGGGATAACCGTCATTGTCCGCCTGTTTGGCAAAGTCTGCTCAAGTTACCAAAACTTCCAGCCGATCAATTCATGGAATTCTCACAGTGTGGGGCTTCGTGTCAGGCCGGACAAGGAGGTTGTCATGCGTTCGTGGATGAAAGTATTCGCCGTCAGTGGGATCATTGGCATGGCCTTCAGCGCCATTTTTGCCGGTGAGCGACAGATCAAACACAATGACGTTCCGCCGAAGAAACTGAGCCGGCCTGGACAACTGGAGTTTTTCAGCCGCAGTGGACAAACCGGTGAAGAACCTTCCGAAACGCCCAGCGAGTTGGACGTGGACCCGCTGACTGCGGAAGTTGCCGACACACCGCAACGGTTTGTTCGCCAAAAGAAAGTCTCAGCGGAATCTGCCGCAGCGACCAATAAGCCGCCACGCCGAAACCTGGAAGCCGAACTGTTCGGTGATGACGGCGAATCGACCGATCCCCCGGTGAGAAAAACAACAGCGCGATCAACGACAACGAGATCTGCTAGCGGTCCGTTGAAGTCGATCGAGGCAGCAGATGTCGAACTCTTGCCGCCGCCGACTGAAATTCGGAGCAATATGGCGACAGCGCGCAAGCCATCCACAAAAACATCGCTCACGGAGATTCTTCAGGTCAGCGGGCGTGAAGGCACTCCGGCACCAGTCCGAAAAACGACCAGCAAGCCGTCGGCACAATTCGCGGACATCGAGCCCGCGAACGGAGTCGTGGAGGCGGACTTTCAGCAAAAACCGGGAGCGAAATCCGCTGTTCAGCCGGTTCGCTCCGAGCCGTTGCCACCAGCATCCGCTCAGAAAACGAGTCGCGTCAGCATCGTCAACGGCCACTCGGGAAAACCAAACACGACGAACACGGCCCGCGGATCGCGAGAGGCCTTGAGCCGCGAGCATGAGGGAGTCAGCAGCAATGCCACTCCACAAGTCGGCACGCCGTCCGTCTCCGTCGAATGGGTGAAGCGGAGCGAAATCAACGTCGGCCAAGAATGCCTTTGCGATCTGGTGG
>JAYVSP010000387.1:0-2340 GCA_043775215.1 Planctomyces sp.
TTCCAATTCCCTGCCTCCTGTCCTGATCCGTGTTCAATCCGTGTTTCATCTGTGGCAAAATATTTCCCGAAGTGACCTCCCTGGATTACCGAATGAGCCTTCTCGATAACTCCACATCGCTAGGTTCTCGCATCGCGCGGCTCCTCAGATTTAGACTACGATTTCGACGATCGTGGACGTGGTGGGCGCAAGCCGAGCAGTGTTCGGCATTCTTGGCGGATTCGGCCGGCCCAGCGGAGGGCCGACGTCGATTGACGCTTCGTCGCCGAACAGCCGGGATAGCGTGTATCGACGGCGAAGTCGGTGAGCTTCGAGAAGCCGCGTTGCAAGGAACTCAGACTCGGATGGAACGGCAGCAGTCGTCGTGCAAGTTCGTCGAGATCATGGAGCTTCGGGATCGTCTGGCCGAGTTCTTCAAGCAGAGCTTTCAGGTACTTCTCTGCCGATTGTTGAGCGTGGAAGCAAAGCTGGTCATGAAACGGTTCGCTTCCGCGAGCAATCGCCTCGGCGAGTCGGTAATCGGCTTCGGCTTTGCGAACCCACTCGCGCGTCGCTCTTTTCATACAAGACCTTTCCCTTCGTCATGATCTCCGTGTGAAACGACTCGCCCTCGGCCAGCCGCCATTGCAAGTTTTTGGGCGTGCGGACAAGGAGGTCCATCGGGAACGGTGCCGGGACGTCGCAGCGAATTCGGACGGCTTGGTCATGCTGATTGCGAGCCGGCATCACCACGAGAATGTCCACATCGCTGTCCGCGTGCGGTGTGCCCCACGCATACGAGCCGAAAAGAACGATCTTGTCTGGCTGAAAACGCTCAGCGACTTGGCGTGCGTAGCGACGAATTACCGCCATCCGGACATTCGCCTCGCGGCGGTTCGGCAGAGAAGCGGGCGAAGTCGTGCTGCGTGCTTGGATCATGAGGTTATCCTAACACATGCACTACGACGGAAAAACCGGCCGTGACTATTTGGAGCGGCGATCGAAGCGTATCACGTCGCGGTAGCGGTACGTGCCGCCGTTGTCGCGGGCGAGCTTTTTCAAGAAGTTGTCGACCGACAGCTCCGAGCCTTTGCCAAATTCGACGCAGTGGATTTTGGTGCGGCCGGCATTGAGTGTCTTGATGTCGTTCAACTCGCGAGCGGACAACTGCGGCTGGTCAGCATCTGTCAGGAAGAAGAGATGCTCCGGCAGATATCGCAGAGCCTTTCGCAACGGCGGAACATGGTCGGTGCCGCCGTCGGGCTGAATGCCGGAGATGAATTGCCGGGCGAGCGTGCGATTGATTTCCGTGGCCCACTGCATCTGTGGGCGGTCGTCGTGTCCGCGCATCTCGATCAAACTGGTGTTGTAGAAGATGATCTGAAACTGCTGAGTCTGCTCCAGCTCGGAGAGGCTGGCGACCAGTTCTTCTTTTGCGACTCGGATGGCATTGTGGTCGTACATGCTGCCGGAGCGATCGAGAACATACACGAATCGATTCCCCTGCGCGGCGATGTCGAAAAAGGTTGTCTCGCCGAGTCCCGTGCCGTCTCCGCCGTGTATTCCGCCACGTCCGCCCCCGTTCGCGCCGCCGCCGACTCGCTGTGAGGGTTTAATGAGTTCGCCAGCCGATGAGGAAGACCGCGCGGACGCCGGATGACCCGGGCCAAGTAGCGGCAGGCCATTCGCAGAAGTCGCTTGTTCCGGCAGGTTGAGCAATTTGCTGATAGCCGGATCATCGCGTACCAACGGTTCGGATTGAGCCTGTCCCTCATCGCGAACCATTGCTTCCTGCGGATTGTTGACGGCATTCACGTCGCCGGCGCCGATTGGTCTGCCTGCTTCCACATCGGGGGCGACATGCAGGCCGACAGATCGAAAGCTTCCCTCGCCCACTTTGGGTCCGACCACTCCCGTCGGCGCGCAGCCGCGTAGGATCAGCGAGATCGCCAGAAACAGCAGCACGTGTGTCACGATCGACAGACACCAACTCGGCACCACGACGTCCAGCCGAAATCGGCCGTCATCAACTTCCGAAACGAGTAATACAGGCACGGGTTGCATGGCGGATCGCCCGGGGATGAGTCGTTGTCCAAGGGGTCGGGAGTCTTTTTCAGGTCGGCGATGTCGCCGTACGACCATCGAAGGTGAGTTGACGCCGACCTGAAAAAGACTCCCGACCCCCTCGCTGGCGCTTATTGAAGTTGCACAGTTTGATGACCGACGTCTCAATCAAACATTGTGAGAAATCAGACCACCATTATCTCGGATTGTCTTCATCCGTGTGGGCTTCCTATCCGTGTGCTTGTCGTTTGCGTGCAATGGCTCAAAAATCCGAGGAACGCGAACCACAAGCACACG
>JAYVSP010000388.1:0-5246 GCA_043775215.1 Planctomyces sp.
AGGCGCTTTAACGTGGTCCGAGATGACTCCTGCCGAAAGAATTCAGGACCAGTTGCGCCACTTCCCAACGCTCCTCAATCGGTGGCGTGGTGGTCGAGCAAGATTTTGGGAGTATTCCGTTTCCCACACGAGTTTCACCATACGAATTGAACGGAAAGGTGTGCGCGGAAACCTCACAATTTACTGTTGTGCGGACTACATCTCTGGCCCTGTCGAGTGGGAAGATGCCGAGGTCGAAATAATCCACAAGGTGGGCACAGGCTTCATAATTCAAGATCATCGAGCCGGGGTTCGTGTGGTCGCTGCTACAGTCACGCTGGTTGAAGATGCGAAACCAGTCCACGTCGGTGCGTAACACAGACCTTTTCGGAACGAGATCATGCCTACCGCTCATGTATTGCTGACGGTTCTGTTGATCGGGTGCCTCCTCACGTGCGGTTCATCATTGTTCGCCGCGCCGCTGGACGAAGACGACGAAGAATTCCGTCCCGGACTCGTTGCCGAGTATCGTGCGGGGGAGCGGGTTGTCACGCGGGTTGATCCAGATGTGGCGTTTGCTTGGGATGAGGCGGCTCCGGATGCGCGGGTCTCGGCCGAGCGGTTTGAGGCGACGTGGCGCGGGTTTTTGCTCGTCCGGCAGGAGGCCAAGCATCGTCTGCACGCCTTTGTGCAAGGGGACGTGGCGGTGGATCTCGATGGCCACCGCGTGCTGCACGGCTCGGCGAAACAGCCGCAATGGATCAGCGGCGAGGAGTTCGTCCCCGGCTTCGCCGAACGGCCGCTCGTCGTGACGTTCCGCAAAACGGAACCGAATGCGCAACTGAAACTCTTTTGGTCGTCCGATTCGTTCGGACTTGAGCCGCTGCCGCAGGAGTTGCTGTTTCATGATGGCACGTCGTTTAACCCCAACGCCAACGGCGTGGGCGCGAACGGCAAGAATGCGATAGACAAACCGACTCGCGCGCACGCCGATGGCGTGGCGGTTAAACATTTCGCGGACGACCTCGCACTCATCGAACGTGGTCGCAAGCAGTTTGATGCGTTTCGCTGCGGACGCTGCCACGTTCGCGAAGGAGATGCGGTCGCTCCGGCTGCACCGTCACTGAAACAAGTCGCGGCCGGCATGACGGTCGAACAGATCGCGAGACGGCTCGCGCCTGCACTCAACTCGCCCGATGCAACGGCGCTTGATCGGCGGATGCCACACTTTCGATTGACCGAGCGGCAGGCTCGCAACCTCGCGGCGTTTCTTGCGGCGCAGTCTGAAAGCGTGAAGCTCGACGAGGCGAAGGCGATCAAGCCCAAGACCCCGAAAGAGGGCGAAGCAGTCGTGACTTCCGAGCGGCGCGGCGAGCTGCTGTTGCGTTCGGTTGGTTGTCTCGCGTGTCACCGAGTTGGAGAACTTGGAAACTCCGACGACCTGCCGTTCGCCGGCCCGGACCTCACTCACGTCGGCCAGCGCCGCTCGGCGGCGTGGTTGACGACATGGCTCGCCGATCCGCAACGGCTCAATGCCGATCACCGCATGCCGGTCTTCGCGCTGACCGAGGAAGAGCGACATTTAATTGTGATGGCACTGAGGTCAGCCCCAGACGCAGCGTCCGGCGATTCGCTGCGCAGTGGGAGCGTGATCGGCAGCGGGACTGCAAGCGGTGCGGTCAGTGGCTCAAAGCGACTCAAGCCTCAGACTGAGCCAGCCACTCATCCGAGCGACAAGCCTGCGGTTCCGTCGAATGAATCGCCGGTTGAGGCTGGGAGAAAACTGTTTGTCGAACACCGCTGCGCGGCATGTCATCGGACCACCGATCCGAAGCTCAACGAGTTTGCTCGACCGAAGACCGACCTTTCTCGGCCCACTGACTGGTCAACCGGCTGTCTCGACGAGCAATGGGTCAGCGACGACGCAAGGCAGCCGATCTATCTGCGAGGACTCGATCGCGCCGCGATCGAAGCGTTCCTTGCTTCACGCTGGGATCGGCTACTATCGCGCGAAAGCCAATTCGTGCGTGGCACGCAAATGCTCGAAGAGAAGAATTGTTTCGCGTGTCATCCGCGTCACGGAGGCATCGGCTTGGGCCGCACCGCGAAGCTCGTCGCCGCCGCCGACAAAGATTTGAACGGTCAAGCTCCATCGCTCGTCGCGCCGTCGCTCAACGCCGTCGGCGACAAACTGCTCGACGAAGCACTGAGCATCGCCGTGCGCGGCGAACGGCAGCCGATCCGAATGCCGTGGCTCAAGGTACGCATGCCGAAGTTCAAGCACTCGCCGGATGAGCTAGCAATGCTGTCGCGATACTTCGTCGAGCATGATCGCATCCCACCAAATGCGCTGTGGCCGGTCTCCGACCGAGCCACCTCCGCCGACCGAAGGTCTCCCGCAACGGATGACAAAGGGGCCAAGACAAAAGGAGACCTGCGGTCGGACGAGCGGCGGGGTCAGGAGACCCGCGCCGAACGCGCCGTGGGACAATCGGCCGACGCCCAAACGCACCTCGCCGGCCAAGCGCTCACCGGCGTGCGGGGCTGGAGCTGCATCGCGTGCCACAAGATCGGCGACTACGAGCCGAAGCAAGTCGCGCTCGGTGCTCGCGGGTCGGACTTGAAGATGCTCGGCAAACACATTCGGCCGGAGTTCTTCTTCCGCTGGATCGCCTCGCCGCTGCGAGTCATCCCCGGCGTCGAGATGCCGCAATACAACCGCCCGGTCGCCGGAGTACTCGACGGCAATCTTTCGCGACAACACGCCGCCCTCTGGCAAGCGCTCAACGACCCCAACTTCCAACCCCCGACCAACCCCGCCAACGTCGAACAACTTTGGGTCGTCAACCCCGGCGACCGCCCGCGCATCATCCGCGACGTGTTTCAGTTACCGAAAGAACTCGGCGGCGGCACGGTCCCGCGCGGGTTTGCCGTCGGTTTCGACAATGGCCACTCGTTCTTATTCGACGCGGAAACGATGAGCATCCGGCAATGGACTTTCGGTGATTTCGCCCGCCAGCAAGTCGTTGGCAAGCGCTGGTACTGGGAGATGGCCGGTTCCGATTTGCTGCGAGACTTGCCGCCGATTCAGTTTGCCGTGCGTTCGAGGGACTCACGACACGAGCTGTCGTTGATTAGTTCGACAGGCATCGGGCGGATCGAACGATTTGAGGTGACTCCGAATGGTGTCCATTTTTATCACTGGCTGATTTTTCTGGCAAAGAGCGGCGAGAACGAAGAGAAAGAAGTCGCCAACATCACTGTTGATGAAGTCATCGAACCATTCACTGACGAGCGATCTCAGCCTGCTCGGACCGGGATTAAGCGAACACTCAGCATTGATGAGCCTTGGGATGAGTTCGGACCTCACAGCGAGAAATTTGAATTGTGGTTCGGACGTCCCCCATTCGCGGAGGGATCGGGGCATGCTCGAATCGAAGTCACTGATGCCTATTTTGGCCAGGGCGATCACAAAATCGCGTGGGGAAATGGGAACGCGGCTTGGCAGAAACTAATTCCCAGTGACCGTCCTGGATCTCAGTTGGAATGGACCGAATTACCTGTTGCCGACTTGAGTTCCAAATCCGTCAAGGCCAGGAAGCGACGGACGGACAGACCGCACGGCCATGCAACCATTGTCTATTTATCCAAAATGCAGCGGATCGACCTTCCCACGACCGTCAAGCCGCCAGTCCGAATCGCTGCTCAATCACCCGTTACCTCGGTGCCCGGATTTGATGGAGCGCAGTTGCCGCTTGATACGTCGATTATGCCCACAGGATTCGATTGGCATCCCAACGGTCAACTGATTTTCTCGTCGTTGAAAGGGCATGTGTTTACGGCTGCCGATCAGGATGGTGATCGCATCGAAGACCGACTCACGTTGTTGTGCGAGGGACTGTGTGCGCCCTATGGAGTTCTGATTCCTAACTATTCTGGTATTAGACCAATCAGCCATATGCTCGTCGCAACCAAATCGGCTCTGATACCGTTGGAGGACGACGATGGAGACGGATATTACGAACAACAGGGACCAGACCAACTCGGATGGGGATTCACCGACGACTATCACGAATGGGCCAGTGGACCTGTCCAAGATTCCAAAGAAAACCTCTACGTAGGACTTGCCAGCGATTACACAGACAAAAGTCGTCCGAAAAACCGATCGCTCTGGCGAGGCAAGGTGATCCAGCTAAAGCCGGGCAGTATGACCACGGATGCTGAGACAAAGCCGATTGGCCACGCCTTCCGATACCCGACTGGCATCGCGATCAACGAGCGGGATGAAGTGTTTGTCTCGGATCAGCAGGGGGTGCAGAACTGCTTCAACGAGATCAACTATCTCGTTGAGGGGGCGCATTACGGCGTGCCGAGCACTCACGAGGAGGACAAGGACGCGCCGGAGACGAAGGCGGCGATTCAGATTCCGCATCCGTGGACTCGCAGCGTGAATGGGATTTGTTTTCTCACCGGCAACGAGGGCTATCCCGATCTGAAAGGGCACGGCATCGGGTGCGAGTACAACGGGCGGTTCCTGATCCGCTTCACGACGCAGCGCGTCGGCGATGTGATGCAGGGCGCGGTCTATCCGTTTTCGCGGCCGGACGTGGGGCAGGTTTCCAACCTGCCCGGCCAGGAAGTGAAGAAAGGCGAAGGGAAAAAAGAAACCCACGGGCAGGTTGGAAACCTGCCCCACGTGGTGACGAACTTTGAAGGGCCGTTGTGTTGCGGAGTCAGTCCGAAAGGGGAAATCTACATCGGCAGCATCGCCGACAGCGGTTGGGCCGGAGGGCAGAACACCGGCAGCATCGTGAAGCTCAAGGGGAACGGCCAACGCCCCAATGGCATCCGCGAAATTCGAGCGACTCGCGACGGCTTCGACATCGAGTTCTTCTCGCCGGTCGATCGTGCTCGCGCAACGAACCCGGAGCACTATTCGATCTCCGGCTACACTCGCGTGTGGGGCGGAGCGTATGCGACCCCGGATTCCGACCGGCACCGTTGCCAAGTCCAGTCCATCGCACTGAGCGACGACGGGAAGACCGTGAAGCTGAAAGTCGATCCGCGAAAAACGCCGAACTACGTTTATGACATCTCATGCCGAGATGTGGCGGCGCAGGATCAACCGTTCTTTCCGTCCTACGGGTTTATCACTTTGCATCGCATTCCGAAGTAGCCGTCCATTGTAGCGACGAGGATTTCGGAGTGCGCAGCATGAAGCGTGCTGCGAGTTGGCAGTTGTCGAGAGGTGGAACGGGGGCGACTGG
>JAYVSP010000389.1:0-2858 GCA_043775215.1 Planctomyces sp.
GGACCATTCACGCTCGATGATTTGCGCGATATGGCGCGAGAGGGAACGTTAGGCACCGCCGATGGCGTGCGTCGCGGTGAGGGCACGGAATGGCGTCCCGCTCGATCGGTGTCGAGCCTATTTCCGAAAGACCCAGAATCGTCCGCTGCCGAAACATCGGCAAGTCGCGAAGCGCCGCTCAAAGCAGAGCCGCGAAAGCCGAGTGTGCCGCGCGTCGTCCCAACAGTGATCAAGCAAGCCGCGAAGCCGCGCGTGGTGCCTGTGGCTGTCGCTGCTGCGCCTGCCGCCACAACTTCTGTGTCGGAGGATCCCGACACAAACGTGGAGCAATCGGTAAATCCTCCATCGAGCCGCCGCTGGATCAAGTGGTCGCTGCTGGCCTCGTTGCTTGTGACGGGCTCGGTGATCGGTTGGAGGGTCGCGCAGCCGCTCCGGTTTCCGCTGCATCGCCTGAAATCCGGGCCGATCAGTCCGCCCGACAAACTGAAAGTTGCCGAACCGATCAGTCCGAGCGTTCCCGGTTTGATTGCCGGAGTCCCGACGCCGCTGCCTGGCTTCGAGGACTTTCCGATGGTGCATTCTCCGTTCCTGTCATCAGACCTATTGACCATTGTCTTCGCTCACTTGCGTGATGTTCGATCGGGGTTTGACCTCTACACGGCGCATCGCGATTCAGTCACCGAACCTTTCGGTGTGGCGGAACGAATCAATGCCTGCGCATCGCTGGAGTGTGATGCTTACACCGCCGTGTCACCCGATCTGCGTGAGCTGATCTTCGTACGCTCGGATAGCAATCCGCAGTTGATGTACTCGCGACGTGCCGATCCGCAGTCGCCATTTCCAGCCGCCACCTCTTGGCCGATTGGCAAGAAGGCGGATGGGGACATCGCCGGGTTTCCACAATTCATTGATGCCAACACCGTGTTGTTCCAGAAGACATTTCTCAATCCTCCCGACCGCCGCTACTGGGTCTCACGCCGCTCGGTGGGAGCGACAGAATTTGGTGAACCGCAAGTCCTTCCGTTCGCAGATTCGTGGGCTCCGTGGAAGGTTTCGATGAACGGCCTGCGTGCCTATTATGGCACCGAAAAAGGCTTGTTCATCTCGGCACGAGCGAATCCGAATGTGCCGTTCGGCAATGCCGAGCAAATCGCGGATGCATCCGCCACCGGCCCCATCGACGGCCCGATCTGGGTTGCTCCGCAAGAAGACGTGATCGTCTATTGCTCACCCGGAGTGGGCCAGAAGATTTTGAAAGCACGGCTGTTTTGGATGTGGCGACTCCTGCCGCGCTAGTCCTCAAGGAAGCGAACTCGTGGGGCAGGTTTGTAACCTGCCCGTGAAATATCGTGGTTTTCCACATTTCGTGTTTCACTCGAAATCAGAGTCCGTGTTTGACGGGCAGGTTGAAAACCTGCTCCACGACTTGACGAGTTTGAATTCGCCGGACATGAGCAGTATCGTGCCGGTCTTCATTCGAGTTGCCGACCGTCGGCCGGTATCGATCGCGAATTTCGCTCGTCTCGTGGGAGGCTCTCATGTTCTTCGCTCGCTTGGATTGTGTACGTGTGCTGACAGCATTGACGATGTTCAGTCTGATGGCCGGGTGCGGCGGAGATTCATCGTCCTCGACGGGAGGAACTGGTTCCGGTCGCTCACCGACGCCGCAGTTGGGCGAGGTGGCTCCTGCGGGAAATCTCAAGCGGATCATCATTCTGACGAACGGTAATTCCCCATTCTGGGACGCCGGGGCGGCCGGGGCTCGCGATGCTGAGAAGGATTTGAACTGCCAGGCCGATGGCTACCACGTGGTTGTCGATCGGAATGACTTCAAGGCGGAAGGACAGATCGACAAGCTGCGACAGTACGCCGGCGCGACCGACATCGTGGCGATCGCGATCTCCGTCACGGACGCTCAAAGCGAAGCGATTCCCGACGAGATGCGGAAGCTGCAAAAGGCCGGCATCAAGATCGTCACGATCGACTCGGACGTGAATCGAGAGACAGGCCGCGACAGTCGCTTTGCCTATTTGGGGACCGACAACGTCATCGGCGGGCGAGAGCTCGGCACGGCCGCGAAAGGATTGCTCCCCGATGGCGGCAAGTATGCGACGTTTGTCGGACTGAAGACGGCGGCGAACGCTCAAGAACGGATCAGTGGGTTTGCCGAAGGGGCGGGCGACAAGTTCAAACAAGCAGACAATCTCGGCGATGGTGGCAATGAAGATGTGGCTCGGACCAACGTGCGCGACGCATTGGATCGCAATCCGGATATGGCGGCGCTGGTTGGCATCTGGTCGTACAACACTCCCGCGATCGTGGACATCGTCAAGCAATTGAAGCTGCGCGAGAAAGTGAAGATCGTCGGCTTCGACGCCGAACCCTCCGCCATTCATGAAATGGGCGAGGGCATGGTCGATGTGATGGTGGTGCAGAACCCGTATCAAATGGGGTATCAAGGTGTCCGCATTTTGCGAGCACTGCTGAAGAACGACGAAGCCTCGATCAAAGAGATGTTCCCCAGCTACGGTTCGCCCGACGGGGATCTGTTCGACACCGGTCTAAAAGTGATCGTCCCCAATGAAGGCTCGCCGCTGAAGCCGGAACTATTCGGTAAGAAAACCGAGTTCCTGAAGCTGGAAGCCTTCAAAGTATGGCTCGAAAAGTACGGGCTGAGCGGTTCCTGAGAACATTGTGAAGCGGCTTGTCGGGCGCTACGGAGTTAACGCCGAAGGCGTTGTTTTCCTGACACAAAATACACAAAATCCTAAATCCGAAGAACCAAATCCAAAGGAAATCCGAAACACAAAATCTGAAATGAGTCCCAGGCGAAAACCGGCATCCACATCCTCAGTCGC
>JAYVSP010000390.1:0-5522 GCA_043775215.1 Planctomyces sp.
GGGTTTGATGGCGTCGAAAACGGTAAGCCCTGAAGGGGCGAAACAACCGAACGAAAATGTGTCGCCCCTTCAGGCCCTTCAGGGCTTTGGTGATGTTGCACCCGTTGACCCAGGGCGTTGCCCTGGGCTTTCGAGTGACGTCCCTTCGGGCCTGAAGACCGAAGACCGGAGCACGGACTTAGAAAACAGGAACGCAGATCTCCACTGATCTTCGCTCATGAAGGCAGAACAACCACAAGTCATTAGTGAAGATCAGCGAAGATTAGTGTTTCAAAAATTGTCTTCAGAAGTGGGGGATATCCGGGGGCTGACGCCGGCTAGAGCCTTGCCTCTCACAACCCGTGATTTAAGTCTTGAAGACGCAGCTACGTGACTTTGTCTACGGGGCGACCGAAGCGGCCTCGTGTGCCGACTTGCGGACGGTCAGTACGGGACAAGGTGCGTAGCGAACGATGTTTTCAGCCACGCTTCCCAACAGCATGTGTTTGATGCCGCGGCGACCATGAGTACTTTGGACAATTAAGTCGATGTTGTGTTCCTTGGCGTACTTCACAATCTCATCGATCGGAGCACCGACACGCGTGATCCGATGAACGAGCAGCTTCGAACTCCATTCCGTTCCCAGCAGTTTGTCGAGTTGCTCTTGCGATTGTTTACGTAGTTCTGGCAGCCAGTCCGCAAACGGCGCGAACGTTTCCCCCGTGGCGGGTGCGACGGCGTCGTAGTCTTGTAACACATTGAGCAGGTGCAGTTCCGCTTGATATTTCTCCGCCAGTTCGCACGCATAGCGAACGGATTGCTCGCTGAATTCGCTGAAGTCGGTCGGACAGAGAATGCTGTGCAGATTGAGCATGGTGCTCCCTTTCTGAATGTGCCATCCCAAAGAATGAGGTTTGTTGACCCTTGCAATGTTTGGCAAACGCTGTTCCAGAAATTGCGTCATTCGTTGTTATTAATTGTTCGCGCACCAAGTCCGAATCAGCATTTCATACAACGCCGTAACGCGTTCAAGTTGTTCGAGTGAGTTCAGCTACATCTGACAGTTATTTCTGGACCGGTCCTTACGTCAAGTCTGCATTCGCGAGAGGTGACATCGGGCATCCTAGGGCACGTGCGTTGTTGACGGCTTCCGCGAGCCAGTCTTGCTGATGTTCTTGCGGTGGTGACCAGTTGCGAGACCAACCCAGCCATTGCACGGCCAAGTGTAACCGGCACAAGTGCAACTCACGTAGGAACACCTCGGGTTGCGGAGCCTCAATGCCGCACGTTTGCAGTTCGGCAAGGTACTGCAACGCCAAATCGCATTTTTGCACTTCGGTCCAATTTCCCGCCACCAAAGCCGCGAGGTCGATCAGTCCCGGTCCCAGCGCGGCACGCTCCCAGTCGACGGGGCACACGCGCAACGACGGGAGAGTTCCCTGCACGATCACATTCGACGCATAGAATTCGCCATGAATCAGCACGGTTGGCAGAGCGGTCAGTTCGCAGACAACCTGCGGATACCACTGCGCGAGCTGTTGCCAGCGAACCTGCTCCGGCGTTTGAAGATTCTCCGCCGTGTGGGTTTGATAGGAATTGGCACGCTCCAGCCAGCATTCGTAGTAGGCGGCGTCATAGCGCATGAGCCGTGCCTGCGCCGCCGGTGGCAAGCCATCAGCGTTTCGATAACGGCTGTGCAGATGAGCCAGCCAGCGCGCCGTCTGCCGCCAGATGTCGAATTCGCCCACTTGGTACAACTCGTGGCCTTCGACCTTTTCCAAAAAGAGCCAGTAACGATCAGCCGTCACATCCACCACCCAGCCGTAACAGAATGCCGTTCCCAATTGGCGCGAATCGAGTAGACAGCAATACAGCTCAATTTCCCGCAGCGGATCATCCAAAAACTCCGGCTTCGCAGCCCGCGCTTCTACCGACAACGCCCGCGGATTCAGGTTCTTGAAGATCAGCTTCAGAGATTCGCCATCCGCAAACCAGATCGTCAACTCTTCCAGTGGAAAGCTGGAATGGCACGCCGACGGTTCGCGCTCCAGGCGAACGATGCGGCGCGGTGCGAGATGATCCTCGGCAAAGATCTTTGTCAGAGCCTGCTGCAACTCAGAGAGTTCGACATGGTGGCATGACTCGATCACGTTCCAACTCCGGAGGCATCTGCTTTGCGGAACAGTGTCAGCAAAACGGCAAAGTCGATGCCCTCCTTGTTACCGCGGAAGACTTCTTCGTTTTCGAGCTGGTAGCCCACGTTCCGGAACAGATCTCGATACGTGTCGATGAGCCACGGCTGAAGCAGCCAATCCTTCTCTTTCTGACCGTAGGTGTTGGTCAACAGTAAACGTCCTCCGGCAGAAGTGGCGTTAAACAGTTGGCAGGCGAACCAGGCGATATCAAAAAACGGGTACAGCCAGCCCAAGCAATACATCGTCTCGCTGAGGACCACGAGATCCCACGGCCCCTCGGCATGCGGATCGTAATGCATGGCGTCGGCGACACGGAATTCCACCGTTCCAGGACCAGCTCCCTGCGCCTGTCCACGAGCCCGTTCGATCGCGGCTTCGGCAATGTCCAACGCCACCACCCGATCGGCGATGCCGGCCAGGAGACGCGTGAAACATCCCGACCCGCAGCCGATCTCCAACGCACGCCCGTAATGCTGTCCGGTGAGGAAACCCAACTGATGTGCATAGCGAGCCTGCTCGAACTCAGAGCTCTCGAAACCCCAGGCGTCGCCCGCCTGCCACACCGTTTCGTAGTGCTCACGCATTTTCTGACTGATGAGATGTTGTTCGGTCATGGGCGATGTTCCTCAAGTGCCGACAAGAGTTGCGTGAGGACTTTGTCCGAGTCGAAATACTCCTCGGCCAAGTCGCGAGCCGCGCGGTGATGTTTCGGGTAGTCGCCATTGATTGCGTCGATCGCCGCCAGCACATCATCGGCAGTTTGGAATGAGAACAGGCCGGCTCCGACCGGCACGTAGGGCTCGAAGCCAGTGTCCTGCGCGATCACCGGCCGTCCCGATGCCAAATAGCAGACGCTGCGGTCGCTGAACCAGCCGCAGCGAGACAGCACATAACCGCTCTTGGCAATTCCAAACTCGGCCTTCGAGCCTTGAATGAATTCTTGATAGGACCGCGGCGTCCCGGCCACCTGCGACGGGTCGAGCCGCTGCCAGCCGAATCGATTTAATTCCGCGATGTCCGCTACTTCTCCAGGATGAATCGCCAGCGCGACGAGGAATTTCTCCGGCGTACGCGACGGCAGATCAAAAAACCGCCGCAGCGAATGAACTTTCTGGCCGTAGTGAAGTCCTTCATGCTCGACCGATCCGTAGCCGCGCCAATTGGCGATCGTCGTGAGTCCGTCGTACGTGACTCGTTCCGCGACTGGCCAGTGCTTCAGCACGATCGGTTGCAGCGTCTTGATCCAAGGCACTTCACACGTCGGCACCGGACAGCCGCTTTCGCCGATCGACTGACCGATGGTCACGAAGTGCGTGTGCCCGGCGAATCGCATGTCGATCCCCTGCGCGTGCCACAACTGCACGAATGCCGGATCGAGATCGAGGTAAGCACGCACCGGAATCGGGCTGAGCAAGTTCTCGTCGGTCAGCATCCCAGAGATATTGATCAGCAGATCCGCCTGCCGAGCGATCTCGGCGACTCGCTCATAGGAAATTCCGACCGTCGTTCGCGAATCTGCCAGCAACAACGCGGCGTCGTCCTTCAATCCAAATTCCGCAACGATCTCACTGAAGTACCGAGCGTTGATGGAATCGGCCAGCACCGCACCGGGCGGCTGAACGGAACCGGGCTTGATCGGTTCGATCAGCCAGACGCGATGTCCCAGCTCGCGCAGGCCGAGCACGTACTGCAAGACAGCCCACGTCGCGCCCCCTTGATACGGATCGGCCGCGATCATGCCGCTCACCACGATGTTCAGTTTCGATGACTGCATGAGAACTTTCACCTACGGGGTTGTAGCCACGTTCGCCAGAACGTGGGTTTTTCGCCGGTCTGCCCACGTTCTGGCGAACGTGGCTACATTTTGAAACCGCGTTTACGGCGCGACGCCGACCTCCTGCAACATTCCTCCCAGAACCAAGTCCGAAGCGAAATACCGTTCCGCGATTTCGCGAGCGGCCTGGCAGTGTTCGGCGTACTCGGCGGCAATCGCTTCGGCTCCGCGAACGGCTTCGTCCAAAGTGCGGAAAGTGACTATTCCTTTGCCGGTCGGAATGTGTCGGCCGACCCCAGTGTCCTGCACCAGGACGGGCTTTCCGGAGGCCAAATAGCGCAGGCTGCGATCGCTGAACCAGCCGCTGTTCGTGTCCACGTAGATACCCTGAGCGACGGAGAACTCGGCATCCGACTCCTGCACATAGCGGCGAAACGCGACCGCATCACCAGCCACTTCGCGCGGATCGACGAGCTGCCAACCGTGCTGCTCCAGCGCAGCACGATCCTTTTGGTCGGCCGGATGAATGTCCAAAGCAATCTCGCACATCGCCGGAACACGCCGCGGAAGCTCCAGAAACTTGCGAAACTCGTGGACCTTCAAGCCGTAGGTTTTGCCTCCGGCTTGTACGGGACCAAAACCGCCTCGCCAACTGGCGACCGTCGTGAACCGTAGGCGACTCTCTCCGAAAGTCGCATTCTGCTCCATCCGCTCTCGGCGCGAGCGGGCTCCAGTTTCTGAGTCCACGACCGGCCACTGCTCAAGGACGACCGGTTGCCGAATCGGTCGCCAGTGCAGGCCGCTAGTCGGGATGGGGCAGTCGGGCGCGCCGATGTTCTCGCCGATCGTGAAGTAGAAATCGTGCTCTCCGACAGAGAACGGCGTGCTCGGATCAGCATGCCAGAACTGCGTGAATCCGGGGTCCACATCAATATATGCTTTGCTACGAATTCGCTCTAGAAGCGGCGCCAGCGTCAGATGCCCGCTGAGATTCACCAGCAGTTCCGCCGACTCGGCAATCTTCAAAAGCTGTGACCACGATACTCCGGCGCACTGCTGGCCGTCGGCATTGATCAGTACCGAACGATCGGCCATACCAAACCATTCGGTGATCGACCAAAACCACGCGTGATTCACCGAGTTCTCGAAACTGCTTGCCGCCCCGGTCGCGTCGACGCAAGCCTGAGGGGCAATTTGCTCAACGAAGTACACATCGAACCCCAGCCGCCTCAGCCCGACGGCCCAACTCATTCGTTCCCATGTCCCGCCGCCATTGCGGTATTTGTTGGCCAGCGCCCCGGCCACAACAATGACTCGTTGCATGTCTTAACACTCTCTTCCCAACACTCTCTAGAGGTGATCTCGCGCGGAACTTTTGGTCGCTTCGGTCCCTTTCGTCCTTTCAGAGAGACCAAAGGGACAAAAAGGACCAAAAGAATCTCACTCGCGCGACTGTCTAAACGAGGTCTCTCACTAAGGACCGGCGCAGAAATAACTGTCTGGAGTAGCGGAACTCGTGAGAGTTCCGTCCGAAGTCTCACGACTTCGGCTACGACAGTTATTGATGCGCCGGT
>JAYVSP010000391.1:0-20930 GCA_043775215.1 Planctomyces sp.
CAGGTCGATCGACTCTAAACGAATTGCTCCCAGAATCGAAATCTCTTGCGTCAACTGACGTCCGGCGTTGATGCGGCCGCCGAGCCGATCTTCCTGCCAGTCGCGATAGAACCGATTGAAGTAGAAGCCGCTGACTCCGACGCTGTAATCGGTATCCATAAAATAGGGATCTGTCCAACTGACCAAGTAACGGCTGACGATGTTGCCCGGCACCGCTTCCGCGCGAAACTGTTGTCCGGCGCCGCGAAAGGCGGTTCCATTTCGGAAGTCTTCCCATCTGGTCGGAATCCGATAGATGTCGAAGTTGTTCTCTTGCAGCACGATCGAACCGACTAAGCCCGAGTTGCTGTTCACGCCGACGCCAAACGACAAGCTGCCGGTCTGTGTCTCGGTGGCATAGACGTCCGCGTCGAGAACACCCGGCGGCGGCTCGAATTTCAGCGGATCGGTAGCACCTCCACCGAATGGATTCGTGGCGGGATCGGCTTGAGCGAGCAATAGTGACGACGTTTCCGAAGTCGAGCTGCTGGCCGCACCGTCCGGGTTTTGTCCTCGGATGGCACCACCGGCTTGAGCAAGCTGCGAGCGTTTTGGCTGCGGCTTTTCTTCGACCTTTGTGAGATTGATGCGCGGTGCATCCGGTCCAGTTCGCGAAAAAATTTGACCACCCAAACGAGTCTTGCTGCGGGTGATCTGCTTCGGGTCCGCCAGATCGCCGGGATGAGCCAGGATTCGGTTACGAACGACCGCCTCGCGGGTGTGCGGGTTGTCGCCTTGGATATGCACGTTGACGTGGCGAATCGTGTAAACGCGGTCTTCATTGACCTGATACACGAGATCCATCGTCCCCGACTCTTCCAAGAAGCGGGGAATGGGATCGACGTTGGCAAACGTGCGTCCCAGCTTGCCGTACCGCTCCTTCATTCCTTCGACGTCTTTGTTCATGTGGCGGGCGTTGTAGAGATCGCCGGATCGCAGCTTGAGTTCGGCGGACAGTTCATCGGTCGAGTAGATCTGATTGCCTTCGATGATCACATCGCGAATCTGAAACCGCGGCCCTTCTTTAACGCGATACGTGATAATCGCGTGGGCCGACTTGATGCTCAGCGGATTGAGCGGGCTTTCGTCGATCGCCACATCTTTTTCGATGCCCACATCGAAGTACCCCAGGCTGTGGTAGTACTGCTTGATCGCGGAGACATCATCCTCAAGTTGGTCCGGCTTGTACTTGCCCAGGAACGGCAGGCCCAGCAGTGCCGCCTTCTGCGACAACTTTGTTTTTAGCAGTGCATCCGAAAATGCCTCATTCCCCTCGAAGTGGACCGCGCCGATGATGACCTTGGGGCCTTCTTCAATTTGGAAGATGACCTGACGATCCTTGGACTGGTTCCCTTTCTCCAGCGAGACCTTGGGGTACGGAAAACCCTTTGACTTGTAGTGTTCGTCGATCCGACGCACTGCCTCGCGGTTGACGCTGACATCGAACGGGCTTCCTTCGCGAAGTCCCGTCAGTTTTTCGAGGTATTTGGTTTTGATCCGTTCGTTGCCGCGATACTCGACTTTCTCGACCATCGGCCGCTCGATCACTCGAAAGACCAACACGAGGCCCGCGTCACTGCGGCGATAGCGCGGCTCGACGCTGAAGAACCAGTGCGTGCTGTAGAGTGCTCGCACATCTTCGCGAATTTGCTGCTCGGCCGGCGCTCGGCCAACCGGGGAATGCACTAATTTGCGAATCGCCGTCGTCTCGATGGTGTCGTTTCCTTCGATGACGATGTCGGTGATTGGATCGGTCAATGTATCCGGGTCTTCATCGCTGAGCGGCAAGCCTTCATCGATGCCACGCGGAACTTGCTCTTCGTCAGGCAACGGCTCTTCGTCAATCCGGCGAGCTCGTCCCGACGGTCTCTGCGTCGTCTTGCCCGGCGGCGGCAGAGCCTCGAACGATGGCGACTGGCCGCGAATGTCCGGCATGCTTTGACAGCCCGAGGTCAGCCACAAAGCCCCGCAGGCTCCCCATAAAAACAGGCCGAACCAGCGAGGTCCGCCGACCACGCTTGCGTCACGACAGGTGCCGTCCTGGCCACCATTCATCACGGTCGGTTCCGGCTGAGAGTCAAAGAGGGGAAAGGCAGAAATGACAACGGGCCAACACCCGCTTCGGAAGGGGGCGGGTGTGTATCGCAAACTGCCGATGGGGAGCAAGGTTAATTAAATCGCAAATCCCAATGTCCAAATCCCAATGTCCAAATCCCAATGTCCAAATCCCAATGTCCAAATCTCAATGTCCAAATCTCAATGTCCAAATCTCAATGCCCAAGCTGTCGTTCCATTCGGATTTGAGATTTGGTCATTCATTGGGCATTGGAATTTGGACATTGGGATTTAATCCTCATGCCACTTTCCGGCGAACCGCTCGCTGATACAGCCATGCGCGCTGTCGCTTGCCGACCGTTTCCCAATGACCCATTTTGCGGAAGCAATAGGCAATTTTCTGAGCCATTCCGCGGTCGACTTCGGCAGCTACCGCCAGTTCCGCCGTCGTAAACGGCGAGCATGAACAGAGCCGCCTCACCTCCTTCGGCAGCACGCCGAGCAAGTCATTCGCCGATCGCAAGACGCGTCGATCTTCGATGCTCCGCAGGTGCCGATCTTCAATGATGTAATCACGCTGCCGAGCCCAACGCTTCACGCGCGCGAGCCGAAATTCCTCTTCGGTGATCAGCAGCAATTCCAGCGTCAGCCGCGGATGCGGAAACGCTCCGACGAAATGCACCAGTTCGTGAAACACGTCGGAAAAATCTTGTCGCCGAGGACTCCAGCGCCGCGAGATTTCCGGTCCGTCTCGTCGATCTCGACGTACGATCTGCTTCCGCGCGGTCAACGGTTTGACCACCGTCACCTCGAAACCCTGGTCCAGCAACCGCACAATCTTAGGGCGAATCGCGGAGAGAGACGCGACTTGCACCTCAATCAGTCGTCCGTCAACGATCGCATCAATGCGGTATCCAGCCAGCCACTGCTCTTCTCCGCTCTCGTCCCCAGCCATCCGCCGCTTCAATTCGCGATGCAAAGATGTTTCCATGAACCCGCCGGAGGTCAGAGGTCAGAGAGAGGTCAGAGGTCAGAAGTGAGAATGCAAGACGATATCCCATTTCCGGGATGTGGGACAATGTGACCAGCTAGCAACCGGTCCGATGAGCCCCTCTGTCCCACCGGACGAGCAATGGATGTCTATGCCCCAATTCGGATGCGACGCAACATTTCGCCACCGGCCAGGAAATGTTCAGGACGGCAACCGATTGTCCGCCGCACAGATCAGCTCGTAAGCGGTCACGCTATCATTGGCCGCCCGCAGATCGTCCACGAAACCCGGTAGTTGAATGATTCGTCCCAAGCGGGCGAGCACGTGTAAATGCGTGCGTGAGTCGCGGCAGAGGACCAAAAAGAACAGATCGGACATCTGCCGCTTTGGCGCACCAAAGGGGATACCCGACAGCGTTCGCCCAAATGCGATGACTGATTCTCCCAGAGCATCAGGAAGCGGATTACGCGTGTGAGGGATCGCGACTCCCGAATCGAATCCGGTCGACAACACCTCTTCACGTTGCTGCACCGCCTGAAGAATGTCTGCCGGTTTCCAGATTTGCCAAGTGCGGCCAGCGACTTCGATCAGGCATTCGAGCACCGACCGCTTTGTGCGGGCTTCGAGTGGCACTTGCACGGTCTCGGGATGCAACAAGCCTTGCAATGGGCAGCGGATGTCCGCTTCGGATTCCTTTTGAGCTCGCTCCACTCCTTGCAACTCGGCTTCGGAGTACTCACGCATTTCTTGTTCGAGCCAATGCGTGATCTCTGTCGAATGAAACTGCCAGTCGTTTTGCACCTTCCGACCAGGAATGCGTCCGCGCTGGACCAATTTCTCGATCTCACGCCGATCGCGTCCAAGAAATTCCGCCAACTCGTTCAGCGTGAAACAGTCGTGCATTCTGACAACCCCGCCGCAAATTCGACTCGGTTAGTTCCGAGCAAACGCGGGATCACAGCGACAACCGACGACTTTCATTCCCGCAAGGGGGAAGATGCTAACAAGCCCACGCTCGAGATTCACGACTGCGACGCGCGGTTATTGGGCCACAGCATTGACGTTTGCGCCAGCCTTCGGTCCTTTCCGTCCTTTAGGACCGGCGCATCAATAACTGTCGTAGCCGAAGTCGCCAGACTTCGGATCTGAACTCTGGCGAGTTCAGCTACATCTGACAGTTATTTCTGCGTCGGTCCTTTAGGTCATTCCGAAGGGACAGAAAGGACCGAAGGTTGTCACGAACATCAACCTGAGTCAGTTCCAATAATCGACTTCACGACGCATGCCGGACCGGACACATGCGGTTGAAGTTGTCGCGGCAACGATGAAGCCAACTCAAATCTTGTGACCGCCAGCAGTCTTCCGACCAAATCTGATAGTCCACAAAACCGCGATATCCCGCGTCGACGAGTCCCGAAAGGATCGCATCGACCGACAGAATCCCCTCACCGGGCAGAACTCGGTCGTACTCGTCCCGCACTTTCGTTCGGCTGTCGCTCACCTGCACGACTCCGATGTACGGTGCAAGTTCCGGAAGCCGATTCAGCAAGCCGCGTTCATGCCCCAAGTGATACGTGTCGAATGCCAGTTGCACTGCGGGATGATTCACTCGGTCCAGCACATCCAACGTCTCGTCCAAAGTGTGCAGAAATGTCCAGGTATCCTTGAATTCCGAGCGCATGGGCTGCAACGACAACGTCACTTTCCTGTCGAAGGCTTCGCCAGCCAGTTCTTTCAAGGCATCAACCACCAAGCGTCGGGCATGTTTGTTGAGGTGATTTCGCTTCGGCCCGGTCACTACGACGAGCGATGCCGCCCGCAACCGCCCGGCCAAGCGAATGAGCTCTTGGGTTTCGGTCATCACATCCGGCAATTCGCAGCCGAACGCTCCAGTGAACCCCCCTGCCCAAGAGAGTGACGAAACCTTCAAATCGTTCTCGACCAGAAAATCGATGCCACGTTCTTCGCCGTATTCCAGCAGCTTCGGCAACCAGAGGCCGATCGCGTCGATTCCGGCCAAGCGATATCGCAGCACGTCTTCCTCAAAGGTCCATCGATAAGTCGTCGCTGCATTGATTGACAGCTTCAGTCCATCGCCCAACGTCCCTGATACTTTTCGTTTTTGTTTCTGTTCCTGCTGGCTGGCCGCGGGAAAAGAGTTGCTCAAGATTTGACTCGCTGTTCCAAGATGAGAAGGATGAGTTCAGGAATGCCGTCGCGAACGCGAACTGACATCCCAACAAACCGACATGAAGTCAGAATGAAATTAGATCGAGAGCACCCAACGATGTGTCATTCAAAGGATGACCGATTCAAAAACGTCACACCACAGAAGCCCGACTCAAGAAGTCACAGCGCACTCACGGCAAAAGATAGCTCAGCGATTCAAATCGCCTAGCCGTGAGCATTGGTCGGAACCGACGGATCGTCGGCCACGTTGACCCAGACATGGACGTGAGGTGTTCCACGGAAGTGCCACACAAACGACGGACCTTCCAGTCGCCAGTTGTCCCACACACCATCGTTGCCCAAGTCTCCCTCTCGATAAAACGCCAACCGGCATTGATCGAGACCTCCTTGAGCCGCCAAACATTTCAACGCTTCTTGCCGATCCGATAACCGATACGGCTCCAGCAGCGTGTCGAGCACACCGCGCAAGTGCTCTTTCTGATCGGCACTCAATTCTGAACCCGGCAATCCGGGGATCTTTTCTTTCGTGCCCCGAAATGAAACGGCGCTTTCACTCGGAGTCTTCTCGATCAACGCTAACTCGCGCTGTTTGCCGTCCAACATCTGGAACAAAGCATTCGCTTTCAATGCCTGCGGCCAGAATACATTGCCGGGATGCCCGACCTGTTCATTGAATCCAGAAGCGGCATGTCCGTAGAAAATGGGACCACCGAACGCCACATGTTCCGTCGTGTCCCCGTCACAGCGAATCGTCAGGTGCCGGCCGGTCATCACAAACTCGAATTTGCCAGAACCCGGCTGACCAAACAGAGCGATCGTTTGTTGCTTTCCGTAACCCCCCGCGTCGTCCTTCAATTGCTTACGGATGCGCTCGTGCCAGTCTTTGTTGTAGAATCCGTAGAAGATCGCCTCGATGACGTCCTTCTGATCGCGCGTGAAGAAGTCCGTGCCGATCCCCAACGTCTTCACATCCACAATCTGCCAGTTGTTGGAGACGTGCGTTCGCAGTGGCAGTTCTTTGTGGCGATCATCCTTGTAATCCCAAGGAAAGCAAATCTCTTCACGCTGCTTGTCGCTGAGCGACTCGTACAGCTTCTTGACGAGCGGCTCTGGAGCACTCGCATTCGGTGCGGGTGTTTCTTCGGCGGAGAGGACTCGCGGCAAGGCAACGGTCGCCGCCGCAGTTGCTCCAACCGTCTGCACGAACTGGCGGCGAGAAACTGTCGGGGTCTCGATCGCGGTTTGAGATTCCGGACAACCACAATCAGGACAACGTACGCGATCAGGCATGAGAGTCTCCTAGATCGATTCAGGTCCGGTACTGGCTCAGGCAACGGGCCGAGAATTTAACAACGCCTTTTCAAAAGGCAAACGCAATTATCACGAGAAAGAAAACTTCACGCGACATTGTGCGACAACACGCAAGGTGAGTTGACAACGAGCATGTTCGATGCAGTACGAAGCTCAGGCATCCGCGCTTGCATTGCGCATCAGATGCGACACTTGCCAGATCATTGCGTGCCAATTATTTCATGGAGCCCGATGCAGTTCACATCACCCCACGTCGCTTCAATTCCGCAACGACGTTCTGCACGATCGCACTGACCTCGTGTGTCTTGAGGTTGCTGTCTGTGGAGTCATGTTTTGCCGAACCCGTCGAGCAACCGCCGATGGGTTCACCTGTGAAACCATGTTGCGACAGCATGCATTGCAGTGTCTTACTCAATGCCGCGAGATCCGTGATCTGCTCATTTGATTGCGGCTGCCGGCCGATCCCCATTTGAAAGCCGCGCAGCTCGACCGCCGCTCGAAAACCGTTCGGAAACTCAGCGGAATAAATCATCGTGTCGAACAACGTCACCAGATCGAACTGCACTTGCCGCGCTTCGTCCAACCGGCCGCTCACTGTCAGATCGTAAAGCAGCCGAGTCAATTCAGGCACAACGCCGGACGAAGCATTCGTCCCACCATCGCAGCCAATCAGCAGCATTGGCATCAACGCTGCGTCCCAGCCAGTGAGAAATGCAAACTCGGGCCGGTTCGGACGCACGGCCTGAATCATGCGGATCATATTCACGATGTCGCCCGAACTGTCTTTGATGGCAACAATTCGGTCAAACTCGTCCGCCAGCCGCCTCACCGTCGGCACGTCGATCGGACTGGCGAACATCGGAATGTTGTACAGAGTCACGTCGATCGGTGTGTTTCGGCCGATCTCTTTGAAGTACGCATATACCGAGGCTGGACTCAGCTTGTAGTAAAATGGTGCCACGATCGCGACGGCGCGGCAGCCTAACTCGTGATAGTACTCACAGGCTTTGATGGTCTCTTTGACATTGGCCTCCGCTGCGCCGGCCAGAATTGGCACCCGGCCACGGGTCTGATCCGCGACAATCTCGATGATCCGTCGCCGCTCCTCGACCGTGAACCGAGTAAACTCCCCCGTTGAGCCGTTCGGGTACAATCCATGCACCCCTTTGGCGATTAGCCAGTCAACGTATCGCCGCAATTCCGACTCGTTGATTTCCTCTCGGCAATCGAGTGGAACCAGATTCGGCGTGAAAATTCCTTGCAATCGAACATGTGAGGTCATTGAGGTCCGCCTTCGGAATACGATCGCGGCTAGACTTGGTCCGCAAATCCCGCAAATCCTGTTTCAGAAATCAGTCAACATCATTCGATCGCCGCCGCGCGAAGATCAAGCCAATGCGAGCCTTTGTCCGCGGAAGGAGCCGGAGATTCTCTTCGGCCAACTCGTCCACAGACTCCATTGGTAACCCCAGAATCTGATTCTGCGCTTCAACCGGCAGGGTGCCCGCTACGCGATCATTGTGGCGCGACCCTCCGCGTCGCGATTCACTTCGCGGTGCGAAGTGCCACACTACGAAGCTTCGCCCTCGCTCCAGGCACGCGCGTCGCCGTTCTCTTCGATCTCGACACGAATCACCTGCGGGTGACAACAGACCGGACAGTCCTCAATAAACTCCTGCGATTCGCCAGCCGAGCGGTCAATCGGAATGACGATCTCTTCGCCGCAGACGTCGCAGACATACGATGCCTCGACGGTTACCTCACGGCGTTTGTGGCGGCGTTTCTTCACGATTCTTCTCTCCGTCCCCAAAACGCGATCAGGACCAGACATGCCAGCAGCGGCAGAACTCCAATCGCTCCGAAAAAGTACGGCTGTGAATCAGGAGCCGACTCAAACGCGCGGCCGACTCGGCGATTCACGAAGAACTGCATCAGCCAAGACGTGAAGCTCAGCAAGCCACTGACGCGGCCTTGCCGCTTGGCCGACAGCTCTTGGTTCAGCGAGTAATAAATCGGAAACATTCCCAGCCCGCCCACGCCAACCACCAACCAGCTTCCTAGGTACAACCATCCCGGCTCGAAGAAGGCCGTCGGCACCGCCCACAGCACCAGCAGCGAACACCCCAAGAAGATCGCCACGCGCGCCCGATGCACGTTCACCCCGCCTTGAGCCAACCGCGACACCAACCAACCAGCTCCCAGACTGCCCAGAAAGGTGGCTCCGTAGTACGCCGACATGAAGTATTGCGTGAACTCGTGGTCGTAGCCTTTCTGCTGTTCCAGCGTGCCGGGCAGCCACACGCGAATGAACTGCCACGTCGTGTTGATCGAGATGGTGATGACGACGAGCACCCACCAGCGCGACGACGTGAGCAGTTCCCACCACGAGCCGTGTTCTCGAAGCGTGCGCTCTTCGCCGACTCCGCTGGCTCGCTCATCCGTGGCGATGACTGGCCGTTGCAGGTCGGCATCGCGCACTGTCAGCCACCACACGATGACCCACGGCACCGCCAGCAGTCCCGTGATGAGAAACGTCGCGCGCCATTGAGTCGGGTCGCGCCGATGGACCACTGCGATCAGCAGCGGGGTCAGAATCGCTCCCAGAGCGGCCCCACTTTGCAACAGGCTGTTGCCCCACGATCGCTGAGCCGGCTTGAACAGTCGCTGCGTCGTTCGCAACGCACACGGCCAGTGTCCCGCCTCGAACAACCCCAGCAAAAAGCGGCTGACTTCCAGGCCAAAAACGCTATCGACCCAGGCCGACGACGCGCCGGCGGCAGCCCACGCCAACACCACCGCCGGATACAACCAACGGACTTTGACAAAGTCGGACAACACGCCAAACAACAGCCCGCCACACGCAAACCCCAGCCCGAAGTACGCCTCGACTTCCCCGTACAGTTTGTCTTTGATCTGAAACGCGGCTTCGATCTGAGGCTTGTTCTGGTTGAACGTCATGCGACAGGCGTAATTGATCAGCGTCGCTGTCAGTAGAATTCCACAGACAACCAGCAACCGACTTCGCGACATCTCCGAATCGTCTCGTGTGGGATTGCTCATGTCGCTGCCTTGTGATTTTGGAGTGCGGGGATGCATCCCCGCTTTGGTTTGTGGCGGAGCCACTTTCCTGGCACTTGTGATTTTCTTCATGGTGCCTGAGATTCTGTCGGGAATGAAATAGTGAAAGCGGCTCCGCCGCAATGGAAAGCGGGGATGCATCCCCGCACTCCAAAAGAAGGTGACGCATGGCGGACGTGTTCGACGTGATTGTGCTGGGAGTCGGTGGCTTTGGCAGCGGAGCGTTATTTCATCTCGCGCGGCGCGGGCTGAGAGTGCTCGGCATCGACCGTTTCGGAGCGGCTCACGACAAAGGGAGTTCGCACGGCGAGACGCGAATTATTCGCAAAGCGTACTTCGAGCATCCCGATTACGTCCCGTTGCTGCTCCGCGCGTACGACCTGTGGTCCGAGCTAGAAGCCGAGTCGCAACGGCAACTGTTTTGGCAATGCGGCTTGATGCTCGCGGGATTGCCCGACAGCGAAGCGATCTCGGGCGCACGTCTCTCCGCGCGACAACACGAACTCGCGATCGAAAGTCTCTCGCCGACGGCAGCGATGCAGCGCTGGCCCGGTTTTCGCATCCCGGAGGCGTTCGATGTCGTCTTCGAGCCGGAGGCCGGTTTTCTGAAAGTCGAGGAGTGCGTGAAAACACATCTCGACCGCGCGGTCGCTCACGGTGCGACATTGCAGCTTGACGATCCGGTCGTGTCGTGGACGTCGAATGGACACGAAGTCCGCGTCCGCACTGCGAGCCGCGAGTTCGTCGCCGGCGCGCTGATCATCACCGCTGGCGCTTGGGCGGCCACCGTCATGGCCGACCTCAAGCTGCCGTTGCAGGTGCTCCGTAAACCGGTCTTCTGGCATGCGGCGACGTCCCCCGCCTACGCTCTCTCCGCCGGAATGCCGACGTTCTACATCGAGATGCCGCCAAACGTGGGGCAGGTTTCCAACCTGCCCGGCCAGCAAGCCGCCGAATCTCACGGACAGGTTGAAAACCGACCCCACGCGTTTTACGGCTTTCCCTCGCTCGAGGGCCAACTGCTCAAAGTCGCCGAGCACACCGGCGGGCAACTCGTCGCCGACCCGTTGTACGTTGACCGCGACTGCCACGACGCCGACATACAACCGATCGCCACGTTCCTACAAACATGCTTGCCCGACGTCAGTCCGCAGCCGGTTCGGAATTCGGTCTGCATGTACACAATCACTCCCGACCGACATTTCATAATCGATCGGCACCCCGAGTTCGCGAACGTCGCATTCGGCTGCGGATTCTCGGGCCACGGCTTCAAGTTCACATCAGTGCTCGGCGAAGCACTCGCCGATCTCGCCACCGCTGGCCGCACCGATTTGCCGATCGGGTTCCTGCGTTTGACCCGCGCTTTTTTTGGAGTGCTGGGATGCATCCCAGCTTTGGTTTGTGGCGGAGCCACTTTCGGGATACTTGAGATTTAGTGAGACACGAACGACCCAGGCGAGCTGAGGTTGCTGGTTTACCAGTGGGATAGGCTTCCAGCCTGTCGTGCTTCATCTGCCGCTCAACCAAAAGCGGCTCCGCCGCAATCGAAAGCTGGGATGCATCCCAGCACTCCAAAAAAGTGCGGCGGTCACCGAAAATGTTCTTGTACGAGCCGGCGGAACGCGGCCAAATCAGTCACTGCGTGAATCGACTTTTTGAACACATCGAACGACGGCAGGAACTTGGCGAAGTAGCAACTCGTGCGCGCGAGTCGCCGCAGAGCGACCGTCTGGCCGTAGTATCGGAACTCCCCTTCGACCAGTTGCCGCACCGCGCGACCACGGTCGGCCGGAGACGGTTCGCGGCTGACTGTCAGCGACTGCCACTGCTCTCGCGATTGTTTGAAGAGCCACGGGTTGCCCAGGCATCCGCGTCCGATGGCCACTCCATCGGCACCCGTCTCGCGCAGGAAACGAACTGCGTCAGCGGGCGTCCGCACGCTGCCGCTTCCCAGCACCGGAATCGAGACCGCCTGCTTGAGCCGTGCGACGGCCGACCACACCGCCTCGCCGACGTATCCCTGCTGCACGCTGCGCGCATGCAGATCGACCGCGGCCGCCCCAGCCTCTTCCGCCGCGCGAGCCACGTCTGTGAACGTCTTTCGCTCGGCATCGGGTCCGGTACGGATTTTGAGGGTGACCGGAATCGACACCGCGCGCACGACTGCCGCGACGATGCGACCGATCGCCGCCGGATCAGCCAGCAGGGCGCCTCCCTCGCCACGGCTCAGCAGCCGCTTGATCGGACACTCGAAGTTCAGATCGACGATCGCAAATCCTCGCTCCTCGACCACACGCGCCGCCTCTGCCATCTCCTTGGGATCGGCTCCGCTGATCTGGCCGGCACACGGCGATTCACCCGGCGCGGTTTCGAGCAACCGCATCGCTCGCCGGTCCCGTTTCGCCACGTCCGCCGAGTCGATTCGTTCGGTGCAGAGCAAGCTCGCGCCGAACTGCCGCATCAACAGACGAAACGGAGGGTTCGTATGCTCCTCCATCGGAGCCAACACGAACGGCGTCGAGATGCGAACATGGCCAATGTGCATGATGAGTGATTGCCAAACACCAACCCGACGCGCAAGCAAGGCCAAGCCGTGTCGTGAGCCTCGCTTGCGCGTTTTGAAGTTGCGCTGTTTTCCTGGCCCAAAGGGCAAAAACTCGATAGCCCAGGGCAGAGCGGAGCGGCGCCCTGGGTTTGACGGAAAAAACGTGGCAAGCCCTGTAGGGGCGAAACAAATGGATATCTTTGGCCTCCGTGGAGTTTCGCCCTTTCAGGACTTCTTATTGTGGTTCTATTCGTCACCCAGGGCTTCGCCCTGTGCTATCGAGTTGCACCCCTTTGGGGCGAAAAACAAGACTGCGCAACTTCAAAACTTGCACTTCGGGTTCGTGTGAGAGTTGCAATCCTTTACTTCTTCTTCCCCTTGGTGCTGAAGCTGACGAACAGCACTCCCTTTTTATCGGGAATCGAATACGAACCGCTCGGCTGCAAGTACTTTTTGATGGCCTCGAAGTCGGGCAGCTTGGAGAAGTCGATGTCCGGCATCGCCGCGCCAAACTGGCCGTTACGAGCCGCCTCCCACAGTGTTTCCAACTGCGAGTCGGATTTCGAGTAGCTGACGACCGAGGTCTTGGCCGGAAGGTGTTCGGCAATCTTCTTGTATGCGGCCGATTCGACCAAGGCGTCGCCGTCAGTGTCACCGCGCAGCATCGACTCGACCGCTGTCACGTCGTTGCTGAACAGCAATTGGTCCTGTCCGATCGCCACGCCACCCGTTGTCTCTTCTCCGCTGCCGCTGAAGTCAGGGATAGGGAACTCGTAGATCGTCGCCCCTTTGAATTCGCGAGTCTTGCCGGGAAATCCGGGTGCCTTCGTGAGCTTGGTCAGCGTCCCCTGAAACTTCTTCGCATCCTTCAAGCCCAACGCGACCACCATTCGATCGGGAGCCTTCTCTTGCCCCTTCTTCTTAGCCGGTTCCATCACGACTTGAATCCGACCAGAGATCAGATCGACCACGTCTTTCTTGATGTGGATTTTCGGTCCCGACTGAGCCATCTGATCGACCGTCGCGGCTGTCTTGCCGGGACCGCCGAACATGTCGACCATTGTTTCGATCGCGGTATATGCACCAGCGATATCCCAATTCAGCGAGAACCACGCACTAGCGTTCGAGGTGACCCAGCGCGGCGGCTTCTGCTCCACGGCCGGAAACTGAAAGACGTTCATCAGTCCTTTGGTCGGCTGCTCGACCAGCAAAAAGGTCTTCGTGACGCCATCAAAATGTTCGGTCCCCATATCGAATGAGCCGCCAACCGCCTTCACGCCGTTGACGCCCAGCGGTTCCAAGAAGCCAAGCACCATCCCGGCTTGCGGGTTTGCGGCTGCCGCTTGCGTGATCGCCGCCTGCACCAAGCTCAACGGATTGACGTACCAAACCAGCAGCCCATCTTCGTCGTCCGTCTGGCATTTCTTCAGGATCAGGTTGTAGTTGTCATTGTCCGCGAACGTATCGGAATGCTTGCCGTCCCGACGAGCCAGTACGGCCTTTGCCGTACCCAGGTCACTGGTCAGCACCAACATCGTGTCCGCGATGAAATACACCAGTTGGTTCGGCTTTTGGTCATCATCGTCCTCCTCTTTCTTGAAGGTCCAAGTGGTGACTTTGAGGCCGTCGATTTCCTCGTCGTCGCTGGTCGCTCCTTGTTCTTCGAGAGACTTTTCGGCCTTCTCCATCAACGCGTCGATGGTTTTTTCATTGTCGCCGAAGTCCAAAAACAGCACGGCCGAAATCTTCTTCCCCGGAGGAGTCAATACGGCCACGGCCAGTTCGCCGCTCGGCACTTCCAGCAAGTCTTTCAGAGTCACGCCGAGTTTCTTTTCGACCTCACTTGAAACGGTCTCAATGACCTTGTTGATCTCCGCCTTGAACGGCTCGAAGGCCGAATCTTCCGCAATGCCACCAAACGCCGTCTGGCCGAAGCGAGCCTTGAAGTCATCGACATCGGGGATCGACAAATACACCGACACATCCGCCGGGAGCAGCCGATCCGTCGGCACCGCTTCTTCTTCAGCGGCCAGCAGCCACAATCGCGGCAAAAAAACAGTGTACAGAGCCAGCACAACGGTTCCGACGCGAAGGAGACGATTCATGTTCATTCCATTTCTCGAATTGAAGGGACGTGCGATGGCCGCGACGAGACGCACGACTCAGGCCAGCGAACCCGACGTACCGCGTCCAACGCAGTTCCGTTTCAGCGAGTACGTGGCAGAGGCAATTCACAACATTGCACGCTCGCGGCGCGCGGAGGTTGTACGTGAGTCACCGACGACTCGCAAGCGGCCAAGATCGACGAGCGTTACGACAACTCTTCTTGCGGAGGTTCCGGCAACCAGAACGAGGCGATGAACCCGACCAAGTACACACCGAAGCCAACCGCCGCCGCCGTGTAGGCCAATTTGAACGGAGCGTTCGCGGCGTCATCGGTCGCCGCCAAGGTGGCCGTCACCCACGCGAACGAGGTGCCTATGAGACGGCCACCGATGTTCGCGGCGAAGCTTTCACCGGTGCCTCGCAAGTGCAGCGGATACACGCGCGGCAGGTAGTTCCCCCAGAAACTGAACTGGGCCACCGTCACAAAGCCGGCGAGAAACAAACCCACATAAGTCAGAGTTAAACTCGTGGTCGCAAAGTACGCGAAGATGATCGGCATCAGTATGAGACCGGGGACTTGGAAGACCCGCAGCAGCTTCCGGCGGCTGACGATTATCAGCGCTAATGCCGCGAGTGCGAATCGGCCAACCAGTCCGCCGACTTCTTGCACCTTCGTCACGTTGGACGCGACTTCCTGAGTCACCTTGCTGCGGATCGGCCCTTCGACCTTTCCCTTCTCGGCCGCCAGCAGCTTTTTCTGTTCGGCTTCGGATTTGTCTTTCAGCTTCTCCTGAACTTCGGCAGAGGCCAGTCGCTTGGCGACTTTCTCCGCAACGGCCGGAGCTTCCAAGGCGACTTTCACCTTCTGTTTCGTTTCCGGCAGACCGGGGATGATCCGTTGGATGTGCTGAATCGCTCCGAATGCACCACCGAAGCTACACGCGAACATGATCGTGGTGACAATCGTCGTTCGACACAAATCCGGAGCGAACAATTGCGCAATGCTCGGCCGCTTGAGCGTTCCCGATTCCTTCTTCTGCGCCCACACCGGCGACTCCGGCAAGAACGGACGAATGAAGATCAACGGGATCGCCGGAATCACGCCCGACATCAACGTGTAGCGCCACGCGGCATGAGCGTTCTCGTCCGAGATGATGCCGCCCAATAGCGGCTTGATGCCTGGCAGATGCTGGCCGTAAGCCAGAGCCAGTCCATTGGCCACGGCGACCAACAGGCCGCCGACAGACGAAAATGCCTGCGTGTAACCGAGTACTTTTTCGCGCTGATGCGGATCAGAAAAAAGCTCGGCCAGCCAGGCCACAGCCGCAACAAACTCGACGCACACTCCGACAAACACAAAGCAGCGGCAGGTCAGTAGCATCCAAACGCTGGTCGAGAAACCCGCCGCGAATGCTGAGAAGGCGTAAATCAAAATCGACCACGTCAGCACTCGGCGGCGCCCCAGCCGGTCCGTCAAATAACCTCCGACCAATCCAAACAGCCCGCCAGCGATGGCCGGGATATAAAACAATCGCCCGACCCAAGTGTTGAACTCCGGCGAACCGGGTGCCGCGCCGATCAGTTCTTGCAATGCCGGACCGACAATCAGCGGCAGCATCAGCAGTTCATAAATATCAAACGCAAAGCCAATTGCCGCGATGACACAAATCAGCCACTGGACCGAACTCATTCGGCCCGACGATGAGACAGTTGTTTCCGACATGCAAACCTCGAAGGATGGTGGGGGTTCCAAGCGGGCGGGATTCTATCTGCTGGGCCGCTTTTTCAAACCGGCTAACCGCATCATTATCGAAAGGACGCAGATCAGATTTTCAAAGGGCGAAGGCTCTGTCGCCTTTCGCTCCGCGAAAGGACGTTCTTTCGCGGAGCGAAAGACGACAATCGCCGAGTTCGTCTCCAAAGTTAGCAGGCGTGTTTCGGCGAGCGGGGGACGTCGATCCCCCGAATTGCCGTCGAGACTGGTGCGTTTCTCGGGGGATTATTCTTTGCACGGGGAAGAATGAGGTTTTTCCGATCAGCCGGAACGCGCTAGCGTCCGGTTCGGAATGTCGCTGAACTCCGCGAATGCCGCGTCATTCTCAGCAAGTCGATCACAGAATGCCAGAAGTCGGAACAGTTTTCACAGGGCCTGCTAATCGTTCCTGTTGGACTACAGACTGAGGTTTGACCAATCGTCATGCCGCGTCTACCGTTTTCCGCGTTCAAGAAGTTTGAGAACGCAAACGAGAGGCGTAAAACGTTGGACGCGAAACACACCTCAACGCGAAATGACACGAACCCGAAGCGTCAGTTTCGAAGTCGCACATTCTTTGTTTCTTATCCGTGTGGTTTTCTTATCCGTGTGGTTTTGGTTCGCGTAAGTAGGCCCCATAGAATTCATGAACTCGAACCACAAGCACACGGATAGGAAGTCCACACGGATGAGGGCAATCCAAGAAACGAGAGCCTGAATTTCACTCAACGACTTGATTGTGGCCGAAGATGCACATTCAAGACTGACGCGGCGAGTGAATGTGGTAATTCTCAAAAAATCTCCCGGCCCCTCTTCGCTCTTCCCCCAGTGACACACTACAAGACTCCGCCGAGTGGGATTATGGTGAGAGGGATCATGCATCGGATCGCGATTACTGGCAGTTCTGGGTACTACGGACGCAAATTGATCGAGCAAGTGCGGCGCGAGTCGCCCGGCGCGTCGATTCTGGGTATCGACGTTGTTCCGCCGCCCGCGGCGGCTCCCAACGAATTCGTGAAGCTCGATATTCGCAATCCCGATGTGCGGACCACGATCGCGAAATTTCAGCCGGATACGATCGTGCATTTGGCGTTTGTCGTGAATCCCACACGCAACAACCAACAGATGCACGACATCAATGTCGGCGGTGCTCTCAACGTTTTCGAGGCAGTCCGCACGCTTCGCCCGCAACGGTTTCTGATGGCTTCGAGTGCGACGGCTTACGGTGCGTGGCCCGACAATCCGACGCCAATGCACGAAACTTGGCGGCTCAAAGCGCGAGAGAACTTTCAGTACTCGGCAGACAAGACGCGGCTGGAAAAAGCCGTTCAGGATTTGGCGGTCGAGTTGCCGGACGTCGCGGTCTCGTGGACTCGGCCCGCAATCATCGGCGGCGCCGGAGCGGACAATTACCTCAGCCGGTTTGTTCTGAACATGCCGATTCTGGTCATGCCCGATGGAGTTGATGTCTCACTGCAATTTGTTCACGAAGACGACTGCGCCGCGGCCACCTGGGAAATCCTCAGGCAGAACGCCCGCGGTCCGTTCAACGTCAGCCCAGACGATTGGCAATCGCTCAGTAAAGTCGGTGCGCTGACTAACCGCAGGACCATCAAGCTTCCTTTCTGGACGCTCAAATTCGCAACCACGATTTGGTGGAATCTGCGTCTGCCGATGTTTGACTTTCCTCCCAGCCTGCACGATTTCATCCGATATCCGTGGGTCATCGCTCCGACGCGGCTGACGAAAGAACTCGGCTTTCAGTTTCGGTATTCGTCCGAGCAAACGCTGATGGAGATGTGGGAACAACATCGGAACAAGGTGGCTAAATAATTCGAAGACGGAACTGCAAGGAAAGTAACCCGAAGCGTCAGCGAGGGCGAACGCTCCAAAACGTTGCAACTCACAGTCTGTTGGAGCGGTCGCCCTCGCTGACGCTTCGGGTTACAAACTCCAGCGTCTCGCGGACCAAGTGAGCCATGTGTGGGTGCGAAGGTTCCAGAGCAATCTTCAAGCCCGCTTCACGCACTGCTTCTGAACAAGTCGGGCCAATGGAGCCGACGATCAAACGATTCGCGGCGGCGACAAACTGTTCGCGAACATTCAACCGATCGGCGATCTCCAGCACGTTGCGAATTTGCTGAGCGCTCGTGAAGAGCATCACGTCGAAGTGGCCGGCGATCGTGTTCTGAATCGCAGTTTCGAGCGGCGAAGTGTCTTCTGGCAGTTCCCAGCGATAGACCGGGACAGGCAACACGCTCGCGCCGCGTGCGGTGAGTGCGGCGTAGAGCTCGTCGCTCGGCAGGCCGTATTCCTGGATCGCGATCGTCCGGCCACGAATGTCCGCGGTCTCGTCCGAACCGGGAAATCGCAGCCCTGCGTCGATCACCGCCAGCAACTCGTGCCAAGTATTCGGTTCGGGAGCACGATGGTCGATGCGGACACCCCACCCGCGCAGCACGGCTGTCGGTTTGGGACCGCGGACGATGACGCAACAGCGTTGCAGAGCCTGAAAAAATGTCGCGCGATCGTGTCGCGTTTCGACGACCTCCAGCACGGCCTTCGCACCGACTCCCGTCATAAACAAGACGGCGTCGATCTGCTGGGCCAGCAGCCGGTCGAGAAAGCCATAAACTGCGACGTTGTCTTCCAAGGCGACTTCACGCAGCGAGGCGGCAATCGTGGCTGCTCCGCCGTGGCGTTCGATCAGCGAACGCATCTCGTCCTGCTTGCGGCTTTCGAAACTCACAACGCGAATATTCCGCACGGAAGATTCTGAGGTGGCGGAGGATTCAGGTTTCGGAGCGTTGACGTCGCCGAGGGGAGTTGTTGCCATGCGGTGAATCTTACTCGACGCTCACCAACACCGCGATGAGAAGGTCGACTGGGAAGTGCAGGCGCTCGTCCAGAGTCCCTCCCACGCGGAGAGACCCCAGCTACACCCCCAGCCGACCCTCTCATCGCGGATCGGTGAATCGAACCCTGATTCACGAACCGCATTGAGAAGACCAAAACCGCTGAAACAGACATCCGTGCCCGCCGGAAACAGCGTTGGCGAAGGAACCTCTTAGCAAACGCTGTACCACTGGCCGAAACAGCCAAATCCTCGGTGTTTTGTGAGGAAAGCGGATATTCGGATTTCGTGGCGTCAGAAATCTCTGCCGTGTCGCGCGGCAACGCTGACCAATGTCGAGGCGAGCTGGATTGGCGATTTCCAATTTCCAATTGCCGATTGAACGCATCGAAATTGCAAATCGGCAATCGGAAATCCGCGCAGCAAGTATCGTGGATTTTCTGTGTGGCCATCGACCTAGCCTCGACAACTTGGCATAGTGCTGCTGACTTTCTGCGATGATCAAGGATTCGCACTGTGCGACATCAGCCACCTAAGCATTGGAAACCGCTGACCGGACCTTCGGGCTGGTTTCGCATCTGGTATCCGCCATCATGGCATGTGGAAGTGCTTGAGGGAGTCTCGCACATGATGCTGCCCGACCAAGCGGGCATCTTGTCGCTGCGTTGCGTGTGGGGTGAGATTCCTCGGCTGGACAACGCGATCGACTTTGACAAGCTATTTCCACATCGCCGCCAGACACGGCGCGTTCATTCACTTGTGCTGTCGCAGTCGTCCATCGGTTGGCAAGGTGAGGCAGTGCTCGATCGCATCCCGTCGTGGTGGTCCTGGCGGCGCTGGTTTTCGCGGCGACAGTGGCATCGCTGGAAATCCTGGGCGATCGGTTGGCCTCGAATGATGCTGCTGGTCACTTTCGTCGAACGGCGCGACCGGCAGCACGATCCCGAAACCGACACGCTGGTGCGCATGGTCCTGAACTCGCTGGAGGCACCGGAAATGATCGCCGATCCGCCCCATATGTTTGCCGAACGCGCTTTGAAATTGGCTCGCCAAAGATTTCCGCTGCTGGAGTGCGAGGCGGTCGGTGAGTTCCAACTGCGGCTCGGCAAGTCGAACGTCAACCTGTTCAACTTTTATCGGACCTACGTGCAGTCGCCGGATCGCTTCGAAAGCATTCTGCTCCCGGCGCTGACCACTGTGGTCCAAGTTCAAGAGTGGGGCGAAGACCAAACGACTCCGTCGCTGGAGAATGTGCGAGAACGGATCATGCCGATGCTCTATCCCGAGCACGTCTGGCGACAAAACTTCCCGAACTTCGTCGGCGAGCCGTGGGTCGGCAATTTGATGATTTTGTACGTCGTCGATGAAGCCCAAGCGTACTGGTACATCCGCAACGAACTGCTGGCCAAATGGCATCTCACGGCCGAGCAGCTTCACGACTTGGCGATGAACAACCTCGAAAAATACTTCGACGATCATCCCTCGGAAATGCTGCTGACCGGGCAAGAGGACGGCCCCAGACTCCTGATGCCGCACAAGCCAGACGCTTACAACACGTCCCGTCTTCTCAGCCATTCGTTTCACGAAAAGCTTCGCGACGTCTTGGGAAATGAGTTCGCCGTCGGTATGCCCAACCGCGACTTCTTCGTGGCCTTGAGCACAGACGCCCCCGATATGGTGCGTCACATCCGCGAGCGAGTCCGCGAAGACTTCTCGCAGATGGACCACCCGTTGACCGACAAGCTGTTGTTAGTCAGCCAGGATGGCGTGAGCGAACTTCCGTAGGTCCGCCGCAGAAATAAAAGTCCGATGTAGCTGAACTCGCCAGAGTTCAGATCCGAAGTCTGGCGACTTCGGCTACGACAGTTATTGATGCGCCGGTCCTTAAGTTCCTTGGCTCTTCCGGTGCTCCGGGGAGGCCAGTTTCAAGCCACGGATGAAACACGGATTGAACACGGATCAGGACAGCGAACGAGGCCAATTAGAATCGAGTGAGGTCACGAAACGA
>JAYVSP010000392.1:0-14007 GCA_043775215.1 Planctomyces sp.
TTCCAATTCCCTGCCTCCTGTCCTGATCCGTGTTCAATCCGTGTTTCATCTGTGGCAAAAAAATCCACGACGTGACCTCCCTGGATTACCGAATGAGCCTCGTCACCCGGGGCTTCGCCCTGGGCTATCGAGTTGCACCCCTTTGGGGCGAAAAACAAGACTGCGCAACTTCAAAAAGCACGAGCGCGGGCGAATGCTTCATAGAGAAATCAGACCCCCATTATCTCGGATTGTCTTCATCCGTGTGGGCTTCGTATCCGTGTGCTTGTGGTTCGCGTGCAATGGCTCAAAAATCCGACGAACGCGAACCACAAGCACACGGATAGGAAGCCCACACGGATGAAAGCTGAGCGGTTTGCGTTCGATCCGTCGTTGCTGTTCTACTCTGCGACAAACTACGAACGATTCAACGAAACCTCGATCGGTAGAGTCGTTCGGATTCGTAATGATCGTGTCGTCGTCTATGCAGTCCGGCATCTCGCTCAGGATGTCCTGACGTCCGTCCACTTTCGATCGGCTGTGTTCTCATGGCAATACCAAACTCTGTTGGCGGCGTGATTCACACGTATCAGCGGTACGATCCGGCGAAGTTTCCGTCGCCGACACAGCCACCGCCGGATTTGGTGTCGCCGGCATTTGAACACATGCTCGAGTTTGGTGATTTGAGCGAACTGACGGACGAAGAGTTGGCGCGGGCGGTGCATCTGGACGTGCGACAGATCGCCGGGCTGGGGCCGAGTCTTGAATCGCTGCGACGAATGCTGCTGGAACGAAAACAGAAGATTCTGGAGGCGTGGGAGACCGAGAAGGTCGTTGCGGAAACGAAGAAGACTTTTCAGCGAGCGGCCGAACATGCTCAGCCGCCGAAGGAATTGGCGGCAGCGTTTCAGGAAGCGGTCCGCGACGAGCAGATTCGCGACCTCGAACGGCTGTGGTATCGCACCGGCGACGAACGGTCGAAATTTGCGAGGCAATTGGTGCAACTGGTCGATCGGCTGGGGGACAAGTACCAAGTCGATGAACTCGCGGCGAAATATGTTTTCACCGGCCGCCGGCCGATGTCGGTGGAACAGGCTCTTGCAATCAAAGAGGAGCTCGAAACGATCGATCGCCTGCTGAAGCAGCTTGAAGAGGCGGCAGAGACGGCCCAAATCGCGATCATCGACCTGGATGAGTTGTCGCAATTCGCTGACGAAGAGCAACTCGGCGAACTGGCTCAAATGCAGCGGCAGGTGGAAGAACTCCTGCGGCAAATGGCCGAGCAACAAGGCGTGGAGAAAACGAATCGCGGCTATCAACTCACGCCGCAGGCGTATCGGCTGTTTCAAGGCAAGTTGCTGGAACGAATCTTCAGTCAGTTGCAGGCGTCGCGCAGCGGCCGGCATCAAGGCCCCGTGGTCGGCGAGGGGGCCGTCGAACTGCAAACTACGAAGGAATATGAATTCGGCGATTCGGTCGCGCAGATGGACATCCCGCAGTCATTGATCAATGCGATGCTGCGCACCGTCGGCGAGTCATTCCATGACTCGCATTCTGCAGTACGGAGCAGCGGCAACGAGCTGAAACGCGACACGGAATCTCGGTCACGGAGTGACCGAGCTACGATTCGTCTGAAGTCAGAAGACATCGTGATTCACCGCACTCGGAACAATCCCAAATGCGCGACCGCCGTGCTCATGGATATGAGCGGCTCGATGCGGCACTGGGGCCAGTACATCAATGTGAAACGCATGGCCCTGGCGCTCGACGGGCTGATTCGCAAAGAATACCCCGGTGACTTCTTGCAATTCGTCGAGATGGCCAGCTTTGCCAAGCCGGTCCACGCGTGCGAAGTCGCTGCCTTATTGCCTAAGCCGGTGACGATCTTCGATCCCGTGGTTCGCCTGCGAGCCGACATGAGCCGCGATGACATCAGCGAAATGCAGATTCCGCCGCACTTCACGAACATCCAACATGCCCTGCAACTCGGCCGGCAATTCCTGATCGCTCGCGACACGCCGAACCGCCAGATCATTCTGATCACCGACGGCCTACCGACCGCTCATTTCGACGGTCCGCTCCTGTATCTGCTGTACCCGTCGGACCCGCTCACCGAAGCGGCTACGATGCGCGAGGCACTTCTTTGCCAGCGCGAGGGAATCGTGATCAACATCTTCTTGTTGGCCAGTTGGAATCAATCGCCCGAAGACATCCGCTTCGCCCACCGCTTGGCTGAGTCGACCAAAGGACGAGTCTTCTTCACCGCCGGCCAAGACCTCGACCGCTTCGTCGTCTGGGATTACGTCAATCGCCGCAAGTCGATCGTCAGTTGATGCTTCGCGAAGTTGAAACCAAAGCCTGGGGTTACCAAGGGAATTGCGGTGGATCGAAATCCCAGTAGAAGCGGTGGCACGGAGGGCAGTCAGAGAGTGTGCGGACGTAATGGCGTGGCGGCTCTGTGATCAGATGCACGGGCAGCAGTGCCGTGGAGCATGCGAAATGCCCAATCGAAGCAACGGTGGTGAAACAGAACAATCCTCGGCCACAGCGTTCCAGATTGGGATCTTCAAAGTAGAGCGGGAAATGGCAGAAGGGGTACGAGTCGCGATCAGGGTGCCACTCGCGCCAATAGCTGACGGAAAGATCGAGGGCGGTTCGGCGACCGAGGATCGTTTGAGCGAGATCCAGCGGTTGCCGCAGGCTAGGACTGTCACCTTCTGCCAATTCGGGAATTTCCGTGGCTTGCCGCAAATCGATTCCGGAAACAGGGCGGTAAAGGTCTGACAATGCATCCGGAGTTTCTGACCCATCTGGAGTGATTGGTTGCGGCAAGTCCGCTCTGGTAGCAGCATTATTTTGAAATGCCGCAAGCTGCGGACGCTGCTCCGGGTTGACGCTCATCCGACGCGACAGCGAGGGGGAATTGTCATTCGACAGCCTGCGTGGCGGATCGCTGGGCAGCGATCGTTCTTGCTGATGCGTCGGACTCGTCGGGGTATCGAGCGACGAGTCATTGGCTTCGAGTTGAATATTCTCCGCAGGGGCCAGATTGATGCTTTGTTTAACCCCAACGCCATCGGCGTGGGCGCGGTGGATACGACTCGCGCACGCCGATGACGATGCGGTTAAACATCTCTCAATCTCGCCCGCACGAAGAATAACATCTGGAGCAGCGACTTCCGGTTTATGAGTTAATCGAGTCGCTTCTGGTACAGCAACAAATTTCGGAACTGCAACCTCCGACACGGTTGTTTCCGAAACAGGAGGGGCCAGTGTTTCCGAAACAGGAGGGTCCAGCAGAGTCACTTCTGGCGGAGTTGGTATTTCCAGCGGGGCGTTCGGAGCAGGGGATGCCATCGGAGTTCGAGGGCGAGCTGATTTTTTCGTCAGCGAGATTCGCGGATCGATCGTCGGGCGAGCTGGTGGGGAGGCCGAAATACTCAATTTCTGTCCGCGAGAAAAGTTGCTGGCCGGGCGTGAAATTGCTTTCATGCCGGCGGAGGGACGAGCGGGGAGACTGGCTGGAACCTCGGCTTGTTTCGGCCGGACTTCTTGGGCCGGAACCGGCAGTGTCCACAAGAAGATGCAGCCCACGAAAACGACACTCATCCGATGTGCCTGTAGTCGTGTGGGCTTTAGTCCATGCGGAAGCATTATTTGCCGAGAAACGTGGGCTGAAGCCCACGCTACTTCGACTTTTGAGGGGCGCATCTGACTTGAGAAAACTTTTCGTGGGAACATGATCTGGTCTCCGGTGCGTCATGTATCGGCGCCGGAAAGTCTTCCCCGTCAGCTTCATCGGGCGCGGATTGCTGGCATAACAATTGTGATCCGCACCGATGCCCTAATCGCTCTAATCGGCGAATCGGGAGAAGGTTTCCAAAGACACCTTGCTCCCCCAATTCGCCGCGTCTAGCTTGATCAAACTGTCGCCCCGACGCTGGCGGCTGTCGATGAAAGAGGTACGCCGTTTCGGCTTAAGGATCGGTTCATGCTGTTACTGAATTGGTTGAATTACGTCTGGTCACGGAGTCGTCGGCGGGGCGATCGTCCGCTTCCGAAAGAGCGCCGATTGCGGTTGATGCGTCTTGAGCAGCGGCGTGTGCTCAATGCCGATTTCACATTCACACCGCACGTTGACCTGACTCTGTCCCACGTCGATGCGGATCTCACGGTTCGCGAGACGGACATGGGCCAGATCGAATTTCACCTGAGTGCGGGGTCGTGGAATGGAGCAGCAGGCAGCGGCGCGGTTGTCTCGCCGGACGGTTCGACGCTGTCGCTGAGCGTAGCGAATTTTGATCTGCTCAGTACCGCTTCAATCACCGCTCAAAATGCGACGCACAATATTCTGCTCGATGCGTCGACCCATGACCTGCACCTGGCGGACGGTTCGCTGACGATTCAGGATTTTGGCAACGTGTCGCAGCTCGGCACCAATTCTGTGCAACTGGCGAACGCGACGCACCTGGATGCGACCGTCGTTTCTTTCGCCGGCCCGTTGACAGTCGGTGACCTGACTGTGGTGAATGCCGACGATGTGAATTTCGATAAGCCCGTCGAAGCGTTTGGAACGATCGACATCACCACGACGGGCTCGCTCGGCAATGTGCGATTCAGCGACACGGTGACGACCCACACGGGCAGTTTGATTGTGGACGCGACCGGCGAAACAGGATTGGATGCCACGACCAACATCGACGGAAATGTGGACATCGACACGGTGACTCTGGATCTCAACGGCAACATCAACACCACTTCGGATGGAACGGTGACGGTGACGAACAGTGGAGACGCGGAACTCGGAGTCGGATTGAAGATCACTTCCGAAGGTTCGGTCCTCTTCGACGGTATCGGCGCGATCAACTTGAACGCGGACATCAAAACCACGGATGCCGGCTCGGACATCACGGTGGAAACGTCGGAGGTCCGAGTGTTCGGCGATCGGACGCTGACCGCGAACGGTGACATCACGCTTGCGGAAGTGCTCACAACGACGCCCGACATGCACTCGCTGACGTTGCACGCTGATCCGGACAATCTCTTGTCCGATTCGGGCGATGTGACGCTCAATGGAAAGGTGGCTGTCGACGTCGTCAATATCGTGGCAGGCGGGCGGATCATTGACGGGGAAGCAGGCACGGCGATCGACGTCCAGGCGAAGGAAGCGCTGCTGAGTGCGGCGGAAGGAATCGGCGGCCCCGGAGCCAATGCGACATTGGAAGTCGACGTCGGTTTGCTGGACCTCGACAACAGCGTGTCGGGCGGTGTGTTCCTCAGCCAAGACGGCGATTTGACGTTGCACGATCTTAATGGCGTGGAGGCCACGCTCAGCGGCAACGACGGCCAAATCACCGCCCACGGCCAGTTGCTCATTGACATGGATATGACGATCAAAGGTACTCACACCTTCACCGCGGACGGCGCGGCGACCGACAACTTGATCATCAACACCGACGCGACAGTGACACTTGCCAGCACGGTGGATAAGACGTTGACATTCGAGTCTGTTAGTGGCGCGATCATCGGCAACACAAAACCCGAAGGAGACATGAATCCAGACATTGCGGGCGGTGCCGGTACGATCGTGCTGAAGGCCGTGACAGGGATCACGCTGGAGACCGACATCGACGCAGTCAGCGCGACGAACCAGACGAGCGGCAACATCGAACTCAGTGAGCGCGGTGATTTGAATGTCTTGTCGCTCGACAACAAAGCGGCAAGCGGCGTCATTCAGCTCACGGCGAACACGATCACGGTTTCCGGCGACATTCGTGCGATCGACGGCGATCCCGCAACCCCCGAGCGGATCGAGATCAACGCGCGCGGTGACTTCAACCTCCTTAGCGGTCATGTCATCACAACCGACGACGCTCCTGAGAAGCTTCGGACGACCGGTGATGTGATTCAGATCACTGCCGATTCGGATCACGACTCGGTAGGAGGTCAGGTGTTTTTGGGCACGGGAACCACGATCAGCACGGACGCGGGCATTTTACAACAGATCGCGCCGCGGCCGGCGGAAGGAGTGGCGGGAACCGCCTTCTTCGACTTCACTTCGATCGTCACCAGCAACTTGATGTCGAATGGACTGGATGCGGGAGGAGTGAAATACCTGGGCTTCCTCACGGTCACGATTGGTGTCCCCGGCGAGAAGAATCTGATTCTCGACGTGGACTGGGGCGATACGTCCTTGGCAATGTTCACGGCGTTGCAGGCGGCCAAGGCCCAAGACATTCTGACGGACAGCAATACCAACGCGCCGCAGGCGGGCACCGGCGGCCAACTCGCGTTTGACTCTACCGTGGACAAATTCAAGACACGGTTCTTCATCCCGGAAGGGGGCGTCACGTACATCATCCCGCACGAGTATTCGTCGGCGGCGCTCAACATGCCCGTCGAGTTGGGCGAGCCTGGCCGATTGGTTTCCTCCGATCCGTTTCAGGTGCGATTCAGCGTCTCGGAGCATCCATCCGTCTTAATCTTGGGGCGTGCGGTTTTCGATCCATCGTCCTCGGACACGCCGGCCGGCACGGCTCAAGTCGTGACTGCGAGTGCAGCGTTCAGTCCATTAGCCAACTTGTCGAGCACCGATTCGCTCGACAATCCGATCGTGCAAGAACCGCGGCTCGACACGGGAGCGACCGCGTTCACGATCCCCACAACCAGCGCGCCGCCGGTCATTCGCATTGAGCCGCCGATTCCGCCGCCCGAACTGCCGAAGCCGGCGATACAGGACGTGGTCGTGATTGTTCCGCCGATCTTAACCACGGAAGTCTCTTCCAGCGCGGCAGTCTCCTCCGCAGTGACCACCAGCGAGTATTTCGAGTTGCGAATGTTGAATGAGGACGGGACGACCAGCGTCGAACGACTGAGCGATTCGCAGGGCGAGGAACTGTTGCAGAAGCGCGAGGCCCTCGAAAAGTTCGTCGCGGAAAAAGGAGACGGCGAGTACGAAATCTGGTTCGTCACGAAAGACAATCGGGGCGGAGCAACCATTGAACGGCCAGTCATTCAGTTCCGCCTGGAAGGGGGCAGTTTGGCTCCACCAACGGACGATTTGCCGAAGTTGTTCAAACCCTTCCGGCTAATCCCACAGACTGATGCACCGGAAAAGGCTCCCGAAAAGAATGAAGGCAACGCTGAGGCAGCGGGAAATTCCGACTCGTCGGCAGTCGTGTCGGAATTGAAGATTGTGGAAGAGATATCGCCCGATGAACGCCAACCCGACGACGGCACAACGAAGACTGACGAGATGTCCGCAATTGACGGCGCCTCACTGGGAAGCGATACCCACGTCCTGAATTCGGGCACGGACGATCAATCGGTTTCCTCATTGTCGGCAGTGGCGGGAGTTGTGGTTCTCGCCGGAGCCGGGCAATGGAAGCGGCGGCGCGGAGAATCGAAGACCACGCTCTTTTCCCAAGCCGCACGTTTGAGTCGAAAGTGGGTCGGTGATACGCAAGATCGCTGATATTCCCCCACCGACCCCGCGTCGGTGGTGAAATGTCTTGTTGCTACCGATCTGACGATCAATGAATTGATTTAGGGACAAGGCCTGATTCCATCGACACAGGGTCGGTGAGGATTTGTGTTTTTTTGTTATGCAGGGTCTCAGCCATGAGTAAGCCAAAGGGCGACGATCAAACTCCCTCCGATGATCGAGACTTTCCGCCGTTTGCGGACGCAAGCGGTTTTCCCGCAGACGATGTCGTCCCGGGCGGGGACGCGGAGCCGCTGTTTTTTGAGGAATCCGGTGGCGGTTCCGCCGAGCCGACAGATGACGACATCGCGCGAATGCTGCAAGAGATGTCGGGCGGCGAAGCGGACAGCGAACTGGGCGGAACGCTGTCCGAAGAGCCATTTGACGAAGTGTCGGAAGACGTCCTCGAACCGATCCTTGTCGATGATGAAGAAGCCGACATCGACAACGCCGGGCCGGACTCCAATATCGCCATCATGCTGGATGATGATCCGTTGTCCGACGCAGAGTCGTCGGGCGTCCTGGAACCGATGCTTGTTGATGACGAGGATGATGACCTCATCAATGCGGGGCCGGATTCCACCCTCGCCGCGATCGTGGAAGACGACTCTCCGTCTGACGCAGGATCATCGGGTGTCCTCGAACCGATGCTCCTTGATGACGAAGAAGGTGAAGCCGCTCACGCCGGGCCGGACACCAATATCATCATGATGGCCGACGAAGCCTCGCCGCTCGACGCAGAGCCGTCGGGCGTCCTGCATCCAATGCTCATTGATGACGACGATGACATCGTCAACGCGGGGCCAGAGTCAACCATCGCTCGAATGCTGGATGACGATCCGTTGTCCGACGCAGAGCCGTCGGGAGTTCTGGACCTGATGCTGGTCGATGACGACGAAGATAAGGCCACTCACGCCGGGCCGGACACCAACATCATCATGATGGTGGATGAGGTCTCGCCGCTCGACACAGAGCAGTCAGGCATCCTGCATCCAATGCTCGTTGATGACGACGATGACGACATCGTCAACGCGGGACCGGACTCGAACATCGTCCTCATGATGGATGATGATACGCCGCGCGGGACAGAGTCGTCGGGAGTCTTGGAGCCAACGCGCGTTCATGACGAAGAAGACGACATCACTCGTGCTTTGTCAGACTCCAGTATCATCCTGATGATGGATGACGATGCTCCGCACGAGCCACAGTCATCGGGCGTCCTGGAAGCGATGCTTGTCGATGAAGTCGAGGACGACATCACTCACGCCGGACCAGAGTCCAACATCACAATGATGGTGGATGACGACTCGACGCATGATGCAGAGCCGTCAGGCATTCTGCCATCAATGCTTGACGATGACGAATTAGCTGATGATATCGCCGACACGGGGCCTGATTCTGCTGTCAAAATGGTGGTGGATGACGAAGACGATTTTCTGGAAGTGATGCTTGGCGGTGACGACGACGAAAACGTCGCACACGCCGGGCAGGACTCCAACCTGACGATGGTGGTGGATGATATCCCGCATGCCGACGAAGAGCCGGCCGAAGAAGCTTTACAGCCGGCGCTCATTGATGACGACGACGATTTCTTGGAAGCGACGCTTGCCGATGACGATGACGACGATGAGGTCGCACATGTCGGGGCCGACTCCAACGTGACGCTTGTGGAGGATGATCTCACGGCAGCCGTCGAAGTCGCAGCGAACGAAGTTTTAGAGCCAGCGCTCGTTGATGACGAAGACGATTTCCTGGAAGCGATGCTAGCCGATGATGATGATGACAACATCGCCGACGCCGGGCCGGACTCCGACCTGTCGATGGCGAATGACGTTGAGCACTCCGAAGTCGATGAGTTCAGCCAGACGCTTCCCGAGGGAGCCTTCGAGGAACAACCATCAGAAGACGTTGTGAAACTCGCGTATGAAGACGAAGCGGAGCCAGTATCCGACAACCCGATGTTGATGGAAATCGTGCCACAGTCTGAAGCGGAAGCGGATGCTTCTGTGGCTGCAATCGCGTCAGCCAGCGGACTTGCAGTGGATGGCGTAACGCAGTTCGAAGCGGTTGATGACGTCGCAGCGGTCGATGAGCTCGAGACGCTGCCGGAAGGAGCCTTCGGCGAGCAACCGCCGCCGAATCAAGCCGAACCGACGATTGATGAAGGTGGGCCAATCTCTCACATCACGCCGCCGATCGCCGTAGTCGTTTCGCAGTTGGACGATGATGTCCCCGTGACCAATATGGAAGCCGTGGATGAGTTCGAGACGCTTTCAGAGGTAGCCTTCGAGGAGCACTCGCCGACAAATCAGGCCGAACCGACGCCTGTCGAAGATGACCAGGCCATGCTCTCGGAGTCCGATCTCACCGCGATGGTCGAAGACGACGATTCATCGGCCGAGATGATCGACGAGAACGCGACGCTGCCGGAAGATGATTTCCTCGCAGCGTTCAGCGAAGACTCCGCAGGCTCGGCCGAGCCTGTGGAAGCCGTTGAGTCTGCAGAAGCAAACGGTGCATCCACTCTGTTTGAGGTTCACGATCAGCCCGCCGAGGATGACGCCTACGACGCGACGATGGCCGACAGCGCTGTCCTGGAAGAAGTGGAAGACGATGCTTTCGGCGGGACAATGGCCGATAGTGCAATCCTGGAAGTGGAGTCGGATGAAGACGACGCTTTCGGCGCGACAATGGCAGACGGTGCGATCATCGACGAGGAAGCCGAAGCCGATGCCTTCGGCGCTACAATGTCTGACGGCGCGATCATCGACGAGGAAGCTGAAGACGATGCCTTCGGCGCGACAATGCCTGACGGTGCGCTTCTCGAAGGCGACGACGACGAATTCGGCAAAACAATGCCGGAGGGCGCGGTCTTGGAGATCGAGTCGGAAAACGACGATTTCGACCAGACGCTGCCTGACGGCGCGCTCGCACAGGCGAATGTCGACGACGATCCCTTTGGCAAGACGATGCCCGCGGGCGCGCTTCTGGATGACGACGACGGCTTCGCGGCAAAGACGATGCTCGTTGACGATTTTGATCCCGAGTCGCCCGCGGAGGATTTCGGAATCACATTGCCGGTCGAAGTGCTCGAAAGAAGTCGGAAGGTCGACAAGAAGGTTGGTACGGATGTTGGCATTCATGCGAAGACGGCAGATGGACTCAATTTGTCGGCGGCCGACGATTTGAAAACGCTCGCGCTTGGTGATGCGGTCAAAAAGGACGGGATGCGAACGTCCGTGGCCGGGACCGATGCCGGTCCCGGAGTCTCCAGCGCGTCAAGTGCCAAGGAAGGTCTGAACATCGCGCTCCGCAGTGTCTCCGGCATGCAATACGGCATCGTGCCCAAGGTCGATTATCGATTGGTGAAAGTCCTGGGCGAAGGGGGCATGGGGATCGTCTACGTGGCTCGGCAGCAATCGCTGGGGCGCGAAGTGGTCTTCAAAACGCTCAAGCCGATGCCGGCAGCGCAGGTCGACAAACTCAAAACCTCTGGCAGCCTCAAATCGACGGTCAAACATCGCACGGAAATGTTTCTGTCCGAAGCGGTGGTTACGGCGGATTTGTTCCATCCGAACATCGTCCCGATTTATGACATGGGCGAGTCGCCGGACGGCTCGCTGTTCTACGCGATGAAGTGGGTTCGCGGCGTGCCGTGGAACAAACAGTTGCGTGAGATGACGCTGGAGGAAAACCTCGACGTGCTGATGAAAGTGGCGGATGGCATCGCGTTCGCGCACGCGCGGCATGTCATCAATCGCGACTTGAAGCCTGAAAACGTGATGCTGGGTGAGTTCGGCGAAGTCGCGGTGCTCGACTGGGGCTTGGCTCTGCCGTTTGGCGAGGGGAAAAATCGGCTGCCATTAACCGTCACGGCGGGACTGGGTTCGGGCACTCCGGCCTACATGCCACCGGAGTTGATCACCGGGCCACTCGACAAGATCGGGCCGGCCTGTGACATCTATTTGCTCGGTGCCATGTTGTTCGAGTGCGTGACGGGCGATCCACCGCACGAATTCGCTCAGATGGGAACGCAATCGGCCGCGCGAAAAATGGCCGAGATCCGCCGCGTCGTGTGCGATAACGTCATTCGCGAAACGGAGATCACGGGCGAACTGATCGACATCGCTCGCCGAGCCATGGCCGCCAAACCCGCGGACCGTTACCCCACGGTGGTTGAATTCCAGCAAGCGATCCGCGAGTACAAACGGCACGCCGCCAGCCGTCATTTGGAAGCGCGAGCTCGTGAATTGACCGACCTTGCCGCGGAGCCAACGTCAGCCGACACGGACCAAAACAGTCCGAATTACGCCAGCTATCAGAACGCGCTGACCCTGTTCACCGAATCATTGCGCGAATGGTCCGGCAACGAGGAGGCTCGCGAAGGACTGACCGAGACGCAATTGCACCTCGGCGAACTGGCACTGCGACAAGGTGACTACGACCTCGGATTGTCGGTGCTCGATACGAACGCCGATTCACATTCTGAAACTCGAACGAAGCTGCACAAAGCCCGTGCGGAGCGCGACGGCCGTGTGCGCCGCATGAAGATGCTCAAGATCACGGCCGTCATGCTGATGATTGGCTTCGGTCTCTTCGCCGCAGTCGCGGCACGGCTCCAATTCAACCTCAAGGCCGTGACGAAACAAGCGGAACTCGCCAAAGAAGATGCCGCCACCGCCACGCAAGAAGCCGCCACCGCCAAGAAAGACGCGGACGCGGCCGTCCAGGAAAAGGCCAAAGCCGAAGAAGGCAAGCTCCTTGCCGAACAGGGAAAAGTCAAAGCCGAAAAGGATTTGATTGTTAGCCGAAATGAACTTACGAAGGCCAACGAGCAGGTTGACGCGGTCAAAGACGATCTCAAAGAAACTGACGCGAAACTCGAAGTCGCCAAGAAGGCCGAGAAGGCCGCGATGGAGAAAACTGAAGAGGCGGTCGTACTCGCCAAGAAAGCGGGCGATGACTTGGTAGTCTCGCAGACCAAGCTCAAGGACACCGAGACCGAGTTCGCCGTCAAGAAAGCGGAATTCGCCGTTAAGACCGACCAGTTCCAGAAAGACCTCAGCGTTTCCGAGGCACAAGCGACTAAGGCGAAGTACCTCGCCGGATTGGCCGTAGCCAACCGATTTGTCCAGGAGGGCCGTTATGCCGACGCTCGCCTCAAGCTGCAAGAACTCAAGAAAAATTACGCTGACAAGTGCAAAGACGAGTGGGATCAACTGTGGGGCACGGTCAACGAAACGCAAGCGGTCTCGCTGACTAAGCCGGTCGAGTCGATCGGCTTGAGTCGCAATGGCCGGCTGGTCGCTGCGGGAGACAATTCCGGCGGCATCGTGATCCTGCCGCTCAATGAACAGGGCCAAATCCAATCGGAGAACCCGCGCCGTCTGGAGTTTGGCTCGCGACCGCGAATCGTCGTGATGTCTCCTGATGGAGCGGTCGTTGCCGCAGCGGGAGATGCCGGCTTCATTCATGTCTGGTCGCTGGCCGATGCCGAAGCAGAGGCGAAACCGCCGATCGTCTTGAAAGGCCACGCGGGAGGCGTGAACACGTTGAAGTTCTCCGCGGACGGACGTCGCCTCGTCTCCGGTGGTGATGACCGGACCATTCGCATGTGGAGCCTGAATGACGCACGCGAATTGGCTCAGCAAAAAGTGTTGTACTCGGCCCGCGCCGTGGACTGGTCACGCGACGGAACAATCCTGGTGGCCGGAACGTCCACGAGCGATGAGTCGGCGGGTGTTGCCTACTCGTGGGAAGTGACCACGACCGACGGCGGCGTCAGCCTCAAGCAACTGCGTACGTTTCAAGTACCTCCCGAAGGCAAAGTGAAGCAAGGTCGCGGCATGGTGACGATCGCCTTGACCGAGGATGGTCAGTTCGCAGTCTGCAACGGCGCGGCGGCCGAGATTCATCTGTGGCGCGTGGACCTCCGCAAAAGCGGCTTGAACAAAAAGGAGTTGTCCAAAGTCAACGCGGCCTCCATGCGACTGGGCCTGCATTCCAAGCGAGTCGAGCGAGTTCGTTCGCTGGCGTTAACGCCGGACGGCTCGCGCCTGTTCGCGGCGGGAGATGATGGCACAATCACCGTCTGGGACCGCCGATCCACCACCGATCTGCCGACCTACGAACGCAAGTTGGTCTTGTACGGCCACGGCGGTCCTGTGCGAGGCTGCTTCCCGCTCCCTCAATCGCCGGACTTGGTCATTTCAGGCAGCTATGACCAACACGTTCACGTCTGGAACTTGAAGACCTATCCGCAATCCCGCGACTGGATCGATCACCCGACCGACGCGAACAAAACCCAAGCGTCGTCTCAGCATCTCGCCGAACCGTCCACACTAACCCGACGCGCGAGCGAGGTGAAGCGATCTTTTCCATCCGCAGTCCGGCATTGCCATCCGCAGGAATTCAGAGATTCAATTTCCTGCGGATGGCAAAGCCGAACTGCGGATGGAAAACAGCGCGGCTGACGACCACCGTCAACCGCGTTGGCATTATCAGTCACCGTGGATTCGCCCGGATTCCTCCTCTGTGCTTCGTCG